>CAZONZ010000387.1:0-4122 GCA_964581005.1 uncultured bacterium | reverse complement strand
TATCCATTTGTTCTGGCTGGAGTCCCGATCCTCTATTTCGAGACTTGGGGTTGGGGTTTGGATCTAGATTTTCCTTGGTTTGGCCAACAAACCGCTGAGGGGGATTTTCTCCACACGGAGAACGATGTTTATGCCAATGTTGATCCTGTTCAGGTTGAACAAATGGCGGAGTTAACAGCCGCGACAGCCTACACCATCATGATCGGTGAGGAACCAGGGAACCGAGTTCAGGCTGCTACCTCAGCTTCGACAGGGATAGAGCTGGCTACAGGTCAAGTCAAATCCGATCCTAAGTTGCGGCAGTTTCGGTGAACGCGGATTGCTGGCGTGGAGCTGGAGTCAATGTGACAGGATTGAATTATTTGGATGGGTTGAGGTGCAACAGCAGGATAATCCTGTATAATCGTTAGTCTGTCACATGATCTAACTTGTAGAAACCATTCCCATGCGCTGGCACCGTAAGATCAAGCACCAAAAACGCAATCCCTCTCCCATTGCTGAACTGCCCTCGCTGGGAGAGCCAACCCACAAACGGATCACGATCAAACAGATTCGGAGCTCGATTGGCTACCCCAAAAACCAAGCAGCCACCCTCAAGAGCCTAGGGCTGGGCAAAATCGGGGCTATCGTGGAACGGGTAGACGATCCTTCAACCCACGGTGCAATCCGTGTCGTCCAACATCTGGTTCAGATCCTAGATGGTGAATGAACAACGGTGATCCAATCTAGGAAACTTTGCTTCTCTGTCTGCAGCTCTATGCCTGTTTTCCTCGGATAGGATGGATGGCGTAGCTGCTCCCGATGAGGTTACGTAGGCCGATTCAATCTTAGGAACGCACGTAGGTTAGAGCTGCAAACATGAGGATCAAAGACTATATTGCTCATCAGCTGATTGATACACCTCTAGAAAAGCCTGCACGCAGACTCAGAGGAATCACTCAGATTTTGCATCGTAAGCGACATCCTGAGCTGCGAGAGATCTATCTTGAGTCGGCCCGATCCGAAGCTGTCATGCATCGAGTGATCACGCCCTCCATGAATTGCATTGATATTGGGGCTCATTTGGGATCAACGCTGAGTTTGATCAAGAAACTTGCTCCTCAGGGCAGACATATTGCGATCGAGCCTGTGCCTTACAAATCTGAGTGGTTGAAGCGGAAATTCCCAACCGTAGAGATCTTCCAGGTTGCCTTAAGTGATGTTGAGGGAGAAGCGAAATTCTATGTCCAGCCTCAGCATTCTGGCTTTAGCGGTTTGCAGCTTCATACTCTGGCTAAGACGGCTGATCAGCCTGTTGAGATCCTCACTGTCCATCGTGTTCAACTCGATCAACTAGTCTCAGAGGAACGTCGGATCGGCTTTATCAAGATTGATGTTGAAGGTGGAGAGTTACCAGCCCTGAAAGGTGCAGAGTTGATTATAAAACGGGATCATCCAACGATTCTATTTGAATGTACGAAGTCAGCTCTCAAAGCTCATGGTATTTCTGCCTCTGACGTTTATACATTTTTTCGGGATCATAATTATGCGTTGTTCCTATTTAAAGACTGGCTTGGGCAAGCCGATCCGTTGAGCAATGAAAGATTCGTGCAGGCCATGGATTATCCCTTCCAAGCGTTTAATTTTTTAGCGGTTCCATTCTTCTCATGATGGTTGATCCTCTTTCTCTGCTCCCTCAAATACGGGTTTTGATCACCGCTTTTCGTCCCTTTACAGGTCGGAGGGTAAATGGATCAGCAACCTTGATCAAGACGCTCCAAGCCCCTGCTGCAAACATTATTCTCCAAACGATTGAGCTTGAGGTGAGATGGGGAGTCATTGAAGATAGGGTGCTCCCGATCCTTAAGGAATGGCAACCAACCTGTGTGATTGGGCTGGGAGAAGGACATCCCGATCGGGTGGCAGTTGAGAGCCTGGGGCAAAATTATCGATCGGGTCAGGATGAGCAAGGCAAGCTTCCTCGGACTCCAGAAATCATGCCTCAAGGCCCTCAGACTCTGGAATCTAATCTGGAGGTTCCATTGGAGCTCTTTGGATCAGCAGGTTTACCAGTTGTGACCAGTACTCATGCAGGTCATTACCTCTGTAATAATGCTCTTTATCTCTATGCTTATGCCTCCCCTGCCCGACATGGTTTTATTCATTTGCCTCCTCAATTAGATATGTCTGATCAAAACTACATCAATCTTCTTCGTCCCATCGTAGCCAAGATTATCGATCACAATCTCTTAGACCTCAAATCCTTGCCAGAGAGATCCATTCTAGGAGAAGTTAGCCGTCTTAGGCTTCAGCCTCGCTCCCTCTATCCCGCTTGAGAAAATGCTGGATTTAAGCGACAAGCTCAAACTATCGTGCTAAACTTCTGTAAGATCATTTGTTCTTGTATGACGATGGCGAATCTACCCCACTTTATCCAATATCAAGGCAGCAAAAGGAATCTGGCGAAGCACATCCTCCAGTTTTTTCCGAAAAATATCAAAAGACTCGTAGAGCCTTTTGCTGGAACTGCTGCAATTAGTGTTGCTACGTCTGCAAGTCAGCTTACCCACAGTTTTTGGTTAAATGATCTGAACAAGCCGCTAATCGAGCTACTAGAACTGTCTATAGAGAGACCAGACGAAATAGCAGATTCTTACTTAGAGCTATGGAATGAGCAACATACTAACTCTGTAGCCCATTATTTTGAAGTCAGGTCGAAATTCAATGAGACTAATGATCCAAATTTATTCGTTTATCTACTCGCAAGATGCGTTAAAGGTTCGGTTCGGTACAATTCTGAAGGATTGTTCAACCAAAGTCCGGACAAAAGACGCAAAGGAACACGACCTGAGACAATGAGAAAAAATATAGCAGGTGTGTCTAGTCTGCTCAAAGGCAAATGCCAGTTTACAAGTTTGGATTATCGAGAAGTATTAGAGCAAGTCCAGGAAGGTGATTTTATTTATATGGATCCTCCGTATCAAGGTGTATGCGGAAATAGAGATTCAAGATATCTTTCTGGGATAAATTTCGACGATTTTGTATTAGCCCTCGAACGATTAAACCGACAAGGATCTGCGTTTGCTATCAGTTATGACGGTAAATTGGGTGATAAGGCTTTTGGCAAGGTTCTTCCTAAAAGCTTAAATCTTGAAAGAATCGAAATTGAAGTTGGCAGATCTTCACAGTCTACATTGCTGGGCAAGGAAGAAACTACAATTGAGTCATTGTACTTGTCGCCAAGTTTATCCAGAAGCTTAATAAATACTAAAATCTGTGATTTTAGCTATACTGGCAAAAAACCAAAGCAGCTAACCCTTTTGGAAAAGCATGGAGAATTCGCAGCAGCTACCCGATGAATTCTTGGAACTTTGTCGCTCTGTAACCGCGAAGAGGCCAAAGGCGGTCATCGATCACATCCTGCAACACGGATTTATTACAACTGAGGAGTTGAAAGAAACCTACGGTTATAACCATCCTCCAAGAGCAGCTAGAGATGTCAGAGAAAATGGTATCCCGTTAGAGACTTTTCGTGTTACTGGAAGTGATGGCAGAAGGATAGCTGCATATCGGTTTGGAGATATTAGCAAGGCAAGATTTACTCGTCTTTCTGGAAGAACAGGTTTATCCAAGCAGATTAAAGAGGCGCTGATTAGCAGATACGGATGTAAATGTTTTATTTATCTTGAAGAGGTAGACGAACGCGAGTTGCAAATTGATCATCGTGTTCCTTTTGAAGTTGATGGTGAGCCAGATCTAGCCCCAGAAAACTTTATGTTGCTTTGTGGCTCTGCTAACCGAGCTAAATCATGGTCATGCGAACATTGTGAAAACTGGAACAGTATCAAGGATAAGTCTATTTGTCTATCCTGCTACTGGGCTTACCCAGAAAGCTATGAGCATATTGCAATGCGACAGGTTAGGAGAATAGACCTGCTTTGGGAAGGAGATGACATTGAGATTTATGAAAGGCTCAAGCAGAGGGCTATCAGCGTAGAAAAGGAACTGCCTGAGTTTGTCAAAGAGATTATTGAGCGCGAGATCGAACGTAATGGCGACGGCTAACACTGCGTGGCAGCGGACGGTACAGAGGTTAATGGTGGGAGTTCGAGGCTATCTGCCGCCGCTGCACTTAGCCGTTAG
>CAZONZ010000386.1:0-4127 GCA_964581005.1 uncultured bacterium | reverse complement strand
CAGATCCGGATGAGTGCAGCGTTGATGGTCGGTCAGTCGCAATCGTTTAGTGGGGTGATCAATGTTAGCCGAGTACGTCACCCAATCCAGATGGCGTCAGCTCTGCAGTCTAACCCCGATCGAGTGGTGGCGGAAGCTGGAGCTATGGATCTAGCCCGTGAGTTGCACTTGCCGATCTATAACCCGATGACCTCCAAACGGTTGCAGGAATGGTTGGATCTGCTTAACCAAGAGAACGAGACGCAAGAACGATTTGCCACCTCGGTCGCTATGGGGACGGTGGGAGCTGTTGCCTTAGATGCTCAAGGCCAGTTAGCGGTCGCAACCTCAACAGGTGGGCGGGGCTTTGAACGGATTGGACGGGTCAGTGATTCGGCTATGCCAGCTGGAACCTATGCAAACAACTTAGCGGCGGTTAGCTGTACAGGGGTTGGCGAAGACATTATTGATGAAGGATTAGCTACCCGGATCGTGGTGCGCGTGACAGACGGCATGAGTTTGAAACAAGCTGTCGAAACGTCCTTTACCGAAGCTCGATCCCGACAACGAGCCTTCGGAGCGATCGCCCTTTCTCATACTGGCGAAATTGCTTGGGATACAACGACGGCGATGATCCTAGCGGCCTATCATGATGGTGATCAGATCGGGTTCACGCTCTAAGGTAAGATCAGCATGATCTCAATGCCCACCTGATCCCATGCTTGTTGACTGGAATTCTGCCAAGACCTACGAAGATATTCTCTATCACAAAGCTGACCCAGCTGGGATCGCCAAAATTACGATCAATCGTCCCCATAAGCGTAATGCCTTTCGACCCAAGACGATCGTGGAGCTGTACGATGCCTTCAGCGATGCCCGCGAGGATCCTCAGATTGGCGTGGTGTTGCTGACTGGAGCTGGACCTCATACGGATGGGAAATACGCCTTTTGTGCGGGAGGAGATCAGAGTGTGCGCGGCGAAGGGGGATATCTGGATGAAGCGGGTGTGCCTCGGCTCAATGTGCTGGATCTCCAACGATTAATCCGATCGATGCCCAAAGTGGTGATCGCGTTGGTGGCAGGTTATGCAATTGGGGGAGGCCATGTTCTGCATGTGGTTTGTGATCTAACGATTGCGGCAGACAATGCGATCTTTGGCCAAACTGGACCCAAGGTAGGCAGTTTCGATGGGGGGTTTGGCTCCAGCTATCTGGCTCGGATCGTCGGTCAGAAGAAGGCCCGCGAGATCTGGTTTCTCTGTCGTCAGTATGATGCGGAGCAAGCGCTAGCCATGGGGTTAGTCAATATCGTGGTGCCTGTCGATCAGCTTGAACACACGGGGATCGAATGGGCTCAGGAGATCTTACAGAAAAGTCCTCTGGCGATCCGGTGTCTCAAAGCAGCTTTTAATGCTGACTGTGATGGTCAAGCGGGGCTACAAGAATTGGCCGGAAACGCCACGCTGCTCTTCTACCTCAGTGCAGAAGCGGCTGAGGGCAAAAATGCTTTTCTGGAGAAGCGAGATCCGGATTTTCGTCAATTTCCGTGGCTGCCCTAACGTTTCCCCTTGCCACTCTGGCCGAAGTAGAGGAATCCGTACCTGAGCCGATCCTTAAAAGCGCTGAAGTTACGGGATCCGGCATATTGTCATCCTCAAAACGACCCTGATAGACTAGCACTCGTGAGGCGAGAGTGCTAACGATCCAATTCAGCCCTCACGACGAGATTGAATCCAACACTAGGTGGGTTTAAGCTTCGTGCTGGAAAAATCACGGAGGTTTTGACAATGGCAGCATTGACGTTGAATGTAGATGTGTCCACGCTGAAGCCCCTTGGCGATCGCGTGCTGGTGAAAGTGGCATCTCAGGATGAGAAAACAGCTGGCGGGATCTTTCTGCCGGATACCGCGCGGGAGAAGCCCCAGGTAGGTGAAGTGGCAGCAGTCGGCCCTGGCAAGCGCAACGATGAAGGCACCTTGATCCCGATGGAACTGCAAGTGGGCAATCAAGTGCTCTATTCCAAGTACGCCGGAACCGAAGTCAAGTTGGGCGACAACGAGTATGTCCTGCTGGCTGAGCGCGATATCTTGGCGATCGTTCAATAGATTGGTTAAGGATCCAAGCGATTGTTTGTGATCTCGTACTCAGTTATCTAGCAGGTCGCTACTTTGATCTCTGGATAACTGTAGTGTTTGTCTTGCAGTGATGGTGGACTGACAGCCTGGAGATCCAGGTTAATGTTTGAACAAAGGAGAACCGATCATGGCAAAGTCGATCGTTTTCAATGAAGATGCTCGTCGTGCCCTAGAGCGCGGCATGGATATTTTGGCAGAGTCCGTGGCCGTTACCCTTGGCCCTAAAGGACGCAACGTGGTTCTGGAGAAGAAGTTTGGTGCCCCTCAGATCATCAATGACGGGGTGACCATTGCAAAAGAGATCGAGCTTGAAGATCACATTGAAAACACAGGTGTTTCCCTGATCCGACAAGCTGCCTCGAAGACCAATGATGCAGCGGGAGATGGCACCACGACCGCAACGGTGCTAGCCCACGCCATGATCAAAGAGGGCTTGAAGAATGTTGCAGCCGGTGCCAACCCGATCGCTCTCAAGCGCGGGATCGACAAAGTTGTTAATTACCTAGTCGATCAAATTGCTGAGCACGCCCGTCAAGTCGAAGATTCCAAGTCAATTGCTCAAGTGGCTTCGATCTCCTCTGGCAACGATGAGGAAGTGGGCAAGATGATCGCGGAAGCGATGGACAAAGTGGGCCGTGAAGGGGTGATCTCGCTGGAAGAAGGCAAGTCGATGACGACTGAGCTGGAAGTCACTGAAGGGATGCGCTTTGACAAGGGCTACATCTCTCCCTACTTCGCAACCGATATGGAGCGGATGGAAGCGATCCTGGAGAATCCCTTCCTGCTGATCACCGATAAGAAGATCACGTTGGTTCAAGATCTGGTGCCTGTACTGGAGCAAGTGGCTCGTGCTGGTCGGCCTCTGCTGATCGTGGCTGAAGACATTGAGAAAGAAGCGTTGGCAACTCTGGTAGTCAACAAGCTGCGTGGTGTTCTGAATGTTTGCGCAGTCAAGGCTCCTGGATTTGGCGATCGTCGTAAGGCCATGCTGGAGGACATTTCCGTTCTCACAGGTGGACAAGTGATCACCGAAGATCGGGGTCTGAAGCTGGAGAATGCGAAACTGGATTCTTTCGGCTCAGCTCGGCGGATCACGGTGACCAAAGATACCACTACGGTTGTGGCTGAAGGCAATGAAGTCGCGGTCAAGGCTCGTTGTGAGCAGATCCGTCGTCAGATCGATGAAACCGAATCCTCTTACGACAAGGAGAAGCTGCAGGAGCGTCTGGCCAAGCTCTCTGGTGGAGTTGCGGTGATCAAAGTCGGCGCTGCAACTGAAACTGAGATGAAGGATCGGAAGCTGCGTTTGGAAGATGCGATCAACGCGACCAAAGCAGCAGTGGAAGAAGGGATCGTTCCCGGCGGTGGGACAACCCTGGCTCACATGGCTCCCAATGCAACCGAGTGGGCTAACACCAACTTGAAAGGCGATGAGTTGAGTGGAGCGATGTTGGTAGCTCGATCCTTGGGTTCGCCGTTGATGCGGATCGCTAACAATGCGGGTCAAAACGGTGCGATCGTGATGGAGCGGGTGAAAGAGAAGTCCTTCAACACGGGCTACGATGCCCTGAACGATACCTACGCCGATATGTTTGAATCTGGGATTGTAGATCCGGCCAAGGTGACCCGTTCGGCGCTGCAAAATGCGGCCTCGATTGCCGGTATGGTTCTGACCACTGAAGCGATCGTGGTGGATAAGCCTGAACCGAAGCAGTCTGCTGCTCCTGGTGGTGGCATGGGCGATTATGACTACTAGTCTCCTGACTTGAGATCTGGGTTAACCCCTAATTTGGATCCTTAAGATTTTGGTGAGATGCCCTGCAGATGATGCAGGGTTTTTTCTTAGTCGATTTTAGACTTAGTTACCCCGATCCTTATTAAGTCTCTATAATTAGATATGATCCAGCCAGAGAGAGGGAGGATGTGACTAGGGTTATCTTTGATCATGTCACTAAGTGCTTTGGCAGTACAGTTGCTGTCCATGATCTGAACATGGATATTGAATCAGGTGAGT
>CAZONZ010000385.1:0-4149 GCA_964581005.1 uncultured bacterium | reverse complement strand
CATCCCGACGCTCCCCTGACGGGAGAGCGCGGGGCTTTCGCCGCATAGCTAAAGGTTCTAAAATTGAGCTTTTCTCAGATCCTTGCCTGCGGATGAATCGATCAAGCCTTTTCCCGTATCATGCTTGGATATTCGTTTCAGATTCCCGTGACACACTATGGATCCTACCGACCGTAAACTCCTCTTGCTCAAAATTGTGATCGGATCGGCTTGGGCTGACGGTCAGTTAGATGAATCTGAGCTCAGCCACCTGCAGACTTTGATCCACCATCATCAGTTCACCGACAATTTTGAACTGGAGGCCCTGCTTAAAACACCTGTGCCTCTGGCCGATACCGAGCGTTGGATCATCGATTACCTGGCCAACTCCACTGAAGCCGATCGCGCGCAACTCTCTGGCAATCTCACCAACCTGATCATTGCTGACAACGAAATCAGCCCTGCAGAGTCCGAGCTTTTGGATGACTATCACCGCATGATGATCCGGATCCCAGCCCACGAGACCCCAACCCCTGATGTGATGAACGCGATCGGTGGGTTCTTCCGGCAAGCAGTTAAGATCCTCAAACCTCGCCGCCAAGCTTGAGCCTGCCATATTTTTCCTACGCTTCAGTTACTTTACAGCGACACGATATAACTACATAATGATAGCGAGTCATGATCAATCTGTTTTCATGACCTTGATGTTCTGTATTGAGTCCTGCTTATGTCTGTTGATCCGTCTCCGCGTACCCTGGCGTTAGTTGCTGACTACTTTAAGGTTCTCTCAGAAGTAAGTCGCTTGCATGTTTTGAACTGCTTGCGATCTGGGCCTCGCAATGTGACTGAAATTGTGGAAGCCACTGGTCTAGGGCAAGCAAATGTCTCTAAACACCTCAAAGTCTTAACTCAGGCAGGGATTGTCAACCGTAATCCAATGGGCGTGAGTGTGTACTACGAAATTGTAGATCCGGTCATTTTTAACTTATGTGAAATTGTGTGTGATCGAATTGGAGATCGACTGATCAAAGAAGCCCAGCATTTTGAATCGCTGCAACTGTCGAGTATAGCTCGCTAGCTCTGGCAGAAAGCAGCTGCCTTCAAGAAGAAGACTGAAGGTAGTTATCCAGGATCTCCCCATAGGATCGAGGAAAGATTAGCCAGGTCTGAGGTGGGTTATTGATCAAGGCTTTGACAAGAGGAGACAATTCAGCAATCTCGCGCAAGCCTGTATCAGTTTGGAGAGCGATCCCTTGATCGTAAATGCTATAGCCTTGAGTTCGAGCTGAACGGGTACCGAGATAGTAGTGAGGATCCAGGCCATCGTGGAGAAGACGCTGACTTAATTCCTGTTGCAAGGATTTCTGATCAGTCTCACTTAGAAAAGAGATATTGCGAGCTTTGAACAAGTCTCGATCTAAAAATCGGCGGGATAAATCAGACAAAATCGGATCTGGAGGTGCTGTGAGCCCAAACTCGTGACCCATACTCCAGAAACGCAAGGGATAGGTGAAAATAATATCATCTGCGGCGAGATAGAAGGGTAAGGCCAACTGATCAACAGGTTGGGTTAACCATGCCTCTAGAATCGGATCCACTTGCAGGATTCCTTTTTGCAGGAGTAGGCGGGCTCGTTCAAAGATCCGAGCTAAGACAAATCGGGCTGCTAAGCTCTTAGGGTGTTGATAGACCTGCGTGTACATGAAATAACGCACGATCAAATAATGCTCGATGGCTCCTAGCCCTTTTCGCGCTGGAATTGAAAGCGATTGGCGCTGAGGATCATAGCCCAAGACTGTGACAATTCGATCCAAATCAAGATGCCCATATTGTGCCCCTGTCAAGTGGCTATCTCGCATTAAATAATCCAATCGATCGCAATCCAATTGACTAGAGATTAATTGCACAATCAACCGGATCGGAAACTGTTTGAGAAGCACTTGTTGGATCTGGAGGGCCAAGTCTGGATCAAAGTGGTGTAGTAGTATCGAGATCTGGGGATCTTCGGCCAGGATCCGGCGGGTCCAAAGCTCGTGATGGCAGCCAAACATTTCTTCCCCAGCATGGCTAAAGGGGCTATGGCCAATGTCATGGAGTAAGGCTGAAACCAGCGTCAAAGCTCGGTAGGGTTTGAGCTCTGGGTGGCGTTTAGCTAACTGATCGAAGACTCGTCGGGCAATATGAAGAACTCCGACTGAGTGGGTAAATCGGGATCCTTCCGCGCCATGAAACGTGAAGTAGGCAGTGTCTAATTGGCGAATCCGCCGCAACCGTTGAAACGCAGACGAGTCGATCAGCCGGATTAACAGAGCTTCGACGGCATCACCACCATCCAAACTAATCGCTCCGTGCAGCGGATCGTGATAGGTTCGGGACTTGCAGAATCGTAACGGCATGGATCAAGCCTATCCCGAACTGCCTATCAATGCCGCACATTGCCCACGAAATCCAATAAAACTAAGCCTGGGAGATCGGTGTCAGACTATTACCCCCAGTGACGACCTGCCGCTGGCTGAGCAAATCGATCAACTGATCCAGCAGCTCCAGATCGTGCTCACTAAATTGCTGACGGGAAAGCAAGGCGTCAATCTGTCGTTCCTGCCGAGAGGCCAATACACGGGTTGTCAGGACTTCTTCGATAATAGTGTGGATATTCATGGCTCTACCTCAGACATAAACCTAGTCTGCAGTTGTGATCTATACAATCAGTAGAGGGAAGGTACGGAATTTCGGAGCCATATCTATGTTTTTTCTAAGTCTCCTGAATTACGTGTTTTCCCAGATGATCCAGGATTGAATCGAGTTCTAGCCGATCGAGCCAAGAACCCAAGCCAAGCGAGGAGACCGCCGAGACCGCTGAGGCAGCAGCTGTTGGCGTAGCTCGAAAAACTCTTAGGATCCTTTGCCGCTCAAATGTGCTGCTCAGAGAAGAGGGCACTATCAGGCTTCAGGCTTGAGGTAGGCGATCGACTGTCTCCATATGAGGGTTTCATGATCCGCTTCATCGAGCAGACAGAGACATTCTGGATCTTGCCAACGCACTTTCCCCTTAAGTACATCGCCTGTGCTGAGCTTGATCTCAACTTTTTGCTGATTTTGGATCGATCGTTGGATACGGCGGATGCCTGGAAGACCTGTGTTCAGTTCACTCACAATACACCGAAGAAGCTGGACGCTAGCTAGTATAGGAGATCTTGTCGCCCAAGTCCGATCCTGCATCCCGTCGAAGCATCTTAATTGGGTTTGGACCCATCTTGGGATCTGGATGAATCAACTCCACCCCGACGGCGCAGCAGATCCACGACTGCTTGGTGCTGACGCTTGAGGGCATAGGCTAGCGGGGTCATTCCCATGTGATTGCGAGCATTGATCTCAGCCCCATGATCCAACAACATTTCTACAATATCGAACCGTCCTTCCCAAGCAGCCCAATGCAGCGGCGTTGCACCATGTTTATTCGAGATCTGAGGTGACGCTCCATACATCAGCAGAAACTTAACAATCCCTCGATCCCCACGAGTAGCAGCTTCATGCAAGGGGGTTCGACCTTCTTCATCTTGAGCATCTGCGGCAACCCCTTTGGCCAACAATCTTGCTAGGACCGTTTTACGGCCTGTTTCCGCGGCCCAATGCAACAAGGCTCCGGCTTCGGCTCCGCGTGCCAGCAACACCTCAATAATTTCGGTATGATCCGGCAGCACAGCGCGATGTAAAGGGGTGAACCCACTGTGATCCAAGCTATTCACATTTGCCCCTCGATCCAGGAGCCGCTTGACCACATCCGCATGCCCCTGCAAGGCTGCCAGATGTAGAGGAGTCGCCCCACTATAATCTTGAGCCTCAATCGCCGCCGATCGATCGAGCAATACCTCAACCAGATCAAGGTAGCCCAAGGAAGCCGCATGGTGTAACGGGGTCCACTGACTCCGATCCCGCGCTTCCAGATCATCTCCCTGATCGAGAAAGTAGATCAGTTGGGGCTGATCATGGGCTTCAACCGCTTGGTGAAGGCGGGGGCTAATCGGATTGGATCGAGCAGGGTGCTGCATAAATGGAAACGGGCGAAACAACGATCCTGGCCAAAGTCTAACATCCAGCTCAAGATCCTGATTGAATCTACCAAGATACGTCGCAGTGCTCCGCCCATAGCCGAAGGCTTGGGGGGTGGTG
>CAZONZ010000384.1:1946-4153 GCA_964581005.1 uncultured bacterium | reverse complement strand
AGGTCGGCGACTTGGTAGGTGTGATCGGGGGGACCATCGCATTTGGCTAAGGTGTAGGCTTGGCGGGCGTGATCGAGGGCGGCGGCGGGATCGGAGGGGAGGGCTTGGTGGGCGAGAAGGAGGTGGATGTCGGCGGCTTGGAGGATAAAGTGGCACCGATCGGCGATCTGGAGGGCGTCCTGGGCTAGGGGCTGGGCTTCGGCTGGGAGATGGGTGAGGGATCGGACTCGAAGTGATCGGCGTCCGAGCCGTCCTCGTCACCCACACTGACACCGATCCCAACACCATCTACACCATCACCCAGATCCTGCACGAATTCAGCACCGATCTCGTCTCCGAATACCCACGCGCCGCCACGATCATTCTGCCCGAAGCCGGTGAAAACCTCGGTCTCCCCCTCCACCCCGGTGCAAAATTCTTCTACAACGAAGATCAGCCCAGCTTTTTAGAACAATATGCCGAACCCATGGGCTTTTTGCTCTCCGTGATCGTCGTCTCCATCTCTGGAGCTTGGCAACTGCATCGCTGGTGGATCGGTCAACAAAAGAACCGCGCCGACATGTACAACCTCCAAATCCTCGATCTCGTCAACCAAATTGAAGAATGCCCCGATCCCAGCAACCTGATCAGCCTACGTCACCAACTGTTTGAGATCCTGCGACAGGTTGTTGTCGATCTCGATCAAGATCAGCTCACAGCAGAATCCTTTCAATCCTTTACCCTCCCCTGGGAAGTCGCCTTCAGCACCCTCCGCCACCGAGAAACCTTCCTGTTGCATTCCTCTCCCTACCCCATCAAGTCACCGATCCTCTCCCCACTCCATGAAGATCACGATCCCTCCAATCCCTAAGAAACAGCAGTCTAAACACCCCCAACTTCAAATCGAAAATGTAAATGTTTTCTCGTTGCTCTGAGGGCAGATTTTGGGCGCGCATGACGATCTGTGAAAACCCTAGGATGGCATTGAGAGGTGTTCGCAATTCGTGACTCATATGAGCTAAAAATTTACTTTTTGCCTGGTTAGCGGAATCTGCAGCTGCCTTAGCCTGAGTCAGTTCAGCAGTCCGTTCTTTGACTTTGAGTTCAAGGGTATCAAAAGTCGTCTTGAGTTGATTTGCCATCTGATTAAAGGCATAGGCAAGTGTGCTGAGCTCAACGATAGGCAGATCATTAACTTGATGCGTCAAATTACCACTAGCGATCGCATCGGCCCCTTGTGATAAAGTCAAGATCGATCGCGTAATCCAACGAGTTGTAAAAATGCCCAGAGTTGCTGCAATGGCTACTGCAATCGCGCACAGCACAATTGTGTTTTGCGTATTCACATGAATTTGCTCCATAAAGTCAGATCTAGGAATGACAATAGCGATTGAATCTCGAAACGCTCCAGCAAACTCTCCTTGCTCACTCCCCCATGCAATATAACTAACTTCCGGGAACCAGCGTAGCTGCCTGAGAAAGTGTTGGTTCAGATCGGGCAAGTCTTCTAAATTCAACTGGTCAGAGCGAGCCAAGTCAGCATTCATTTGATTGACAATGGCAGGCGCATGAGTATAGCTCCTCAAGTGAGCTTCGATCCGTTGTCCGATTTCCCTTTGTAACTCCTGAGCTAAGGTTTCGATCGCCTTCTGTCCGTTCTGAAAGGAGAGCCATCTTACTAAACCTACAGCGGCAGAAATTTGCACCAGAAAAGGGACGATCAATACCCACCGCAGAGGAAGCTTCCGGGGTGAACCAGGATCAGAGTAAGAGCTTGGTGAGCGTTCTGGAGGCTCATCGTTTCTAGAGGCGAGACTGGACTGCTGCTTGGAAGGGATCATTGGCATGATTTTGGATGGATGCACAATATTTTTCTTGACAAACTAACTTCCCCTTACCCTTGAAGAGGTTGCTAGATGTGATCAGAGGCGTATTGTTTTACGCTTATAGAATCCATAAGACACACTAACGAATGAACCGATCTAGAGCCCGCTTGAGCTCATCTAACTCTACTTTAATATTGCCCGTTTCAGCAGCATGAGTAATGCAGTGAGAAATATGATCATCAAGGATCAAGCGAGCCACTCGATCCAGGGCTCCGCGAACCGCTGCAATTTGAAGCAAGACATCAGGACAGGGCTGCTGCTCATCGATCATGGTGCGGATCCCGTGCACATGGCCCTCGATCCGAGCTAGACGATTGATCAATTTCCGCTTCATCTCAGGAT
>CAZONZ010000384.1:0-1846 GCA_964581005.1 uncultured bacterium | reverse complement strand
ACATGGCCCTCGATCCGAGCTAGACGATTGATCAATTTCCGCTTCATCTCAGGATCGTGAACATGCGGATGGGCTTTACTCCTGATCCAAGGGTTCTCCAACGCCAACTCCAAATCCTCAGTCAGATCCTCGGCTTCCCTAGATCCTTGGGCTGAGGCAGGGGGGAGATGATCATGCCTCCCTGGATTGGCGACATTGGCTAGATCAGATGGCTGCGATCCTTCAGAACCAGAGTTTTGGGAAGTTGGTGAGGGGCGGGAATAACGATCACTCATCTCAATGTGAATCCTTAAGAGACGCTTCAGGTTTAATTGACAAAGGGTTTGAGCTTGATCCCAACCTGATCCAGAAGTAGAGCTCAACGGATTCAGGATTGGATCTTTTGCATTCTAGTCGGGAATGATGGATCCTTCCCACCGTCCACAGATTGATACAACCTCAATAGATCAACAAATCAGATTAGCATTTGCAACCGATAGCCACATCTAATCCGTAAACTGAATTCGTTGCTGGGCCTGCAGACTCACTAGACAAGCTGAAATTTTGATTGGTCGCTTACAGATCAGGTATTGAATGCCTTACCGATCGGATCGGGCGAACAGCTCCTTCCTCACAGTATGGATCGTGAGACTGGATTGCTCAGCCGCTATAGTGGATCTAAACTCTGTTGGAAGCTCCTGCAGTAATGCGGCAATGGCCTATGAACCCTTGCACTTAAAATATCGGCCCCAACGCTTTGCCGATGTGGTGGGGCAGGCTGCTGTTGTCAAAACCCTCGCCAATGCCATTCGCCTCAACCGGATCGCCCCTGCCTATTTATTCTGTGGCCCACGCGGTACCGGCAAGACTTCATCCGCCCGGATCCTGGCCAAATCGCTCAATTGCGTTCAAGGTCCAACTCCCGATCCCTGCAACGTGTGTGATCAATGTCGATCGATCACGAATGGATCCTCGCTGGATGTAATTGAAATTGACGCCGCCAGTAACACAGGAGTAGATAACATTCGGGAACTGATCGAACGTGCTCAGTTTGCCCCGGTCAGTAGCCGCTACAAAGTCTATGTCTTGGATGAGGTGCATATGCTGTCCACAGCAGCCTTCAATGCCCTCCTCAAAACCTTGGAAGAACCACCTGCCCATGTTGTCTTCGTATTAGCCACCACCGATCCCCAACGAGTCCTGCCCACAGTGATCTCCCGCTGCCAACGTTTTGACTATCGCCGGATCGCACTAGAAGACATGATCGCCCACTTAACCAAGATCGCCTGGGCTGAAGAGATTTTGATCACCGGAGAGGCCATTCAACTGATTGCCCAACTGGCCCAAGGGGGATTACGCGATGCAGAGAGTATGTTAGATCAATTGAGCTTGCTAGATAGTGAGATCACGGTTGAATCCGTTTGGGATCTCGTCGGCGCTGTCCCAGAACAACAGTTACTTCATCTGATCGATGCGATTCAACACCAGGATCCCGAACAAGTCCTAGCCCAAGCACGGCAATTATTGGATCAGGGCAAAGAACCGTTAACACTATTGCAAAATCTAGTGAGTTTCTACCGAGATCTCTTACTCGCTAAAACCGCCCCGGATCGCCAGGATCTTGTAGCTCTAACACAGCCCACCTGGGAGGCTTTACACCAACGATCATCTCAGTACAGTGTTGCCGCGATCCTGGCTGCCCAACACCACCTCCGCCAAACCGAGCCCCAAGTCCGCCAAACCAACCAACCTAGACTCTGGTTAGAAATCGGTTTACTCGAACTCCAAGGCGTGATTCACAACTCCAGTCGGGCTGAACCTACTTCAGGATCAACTCGCCCCCCCACTCCAGTTACCTCAAGCACCG
>CAZONZ010000383.1:0-4156 GCA_964581005.1 uncultured bacterium | reverse complement strand
GACTCCTGGGATCTGCAGTCCAACCGTAGCTTGCATCACTTGCTTTAGACCTTCTGCCACTCGTTCCTGACGTGATCCGGTCAGCTCTGGAAACATGGGCAACGATAAGACTTGATTCGCACACTGCTCCGCCTGTGGAAAATCTCCTGATCGATACCCCAGACTCTGATAAACAGGCTGCAAATGCAACGGGACGGGGTAATAGATCCGACTCCCGATCCCCATGGCTTTCAATTTCTGCTGAACCAGATCCCGGCGATTGGGTGATCCGGATCGGTCCCCAACAATCTGGACCGTAAATTGATTCCAAACCGATCGGCCTCCCACGGTCTCCTCTGGCAAGATCAGATCAGGAATATCTTGTAGTAAATAAGAATAATGATTGACTAGACTGCGCCGACGTGTATTCCACTCTCGTAAATAGGGGAGTTTGGTGAGCAAGATCGCAGCCTGGATCGCATCCAACCGACTATTCAGGCCAATTTCTGTGTGTAGATAAGAACCACTTTGGCCATGATCTTTGAAACAACGGATCTTGGCCGCAAGTTCAGGATGCCGTGTGATCACCACTCCACCATCCCCCAGCGCACCGAGATTTTTGGTGGGGTAGAAGCTGAAACAGCCCAGATCGCCAAATGTACCCACTTGCTGTCCAGCCCAACAGGCCCCGATCGCTTGAGCACAATCTTCGATCACCAGTAATTGATGCTCCTGAGCCACTTGGATCAAAGCCGTCATATCCACGGGTCGTCCAAACAAATGCACTGGCATGATCGCTCGTGTGCGCGGAGTGATCTGAGCAGCCACTTGAGCTGGATCAAGATTAAACGTGCGAGGATCAATATCCACAAAAACGGGACGGGCTCCCACCTGATTGATCACTTCAGCAGAAGCAAAAAAACTAAATGGGGTCGTGAGAACCTCATCCCCAGGGCCAATGTTGAGCGCTCGTAAGGCCAAATACAGGGCATCGGTGCCAGA
This sequence comes from uncultured bacterium, assembly GCA_964581005.1. Lineage (GTDB taxonomy): Bacteria > Cyanobacteriota > Cyanobacteriia > Thermostichales > Thermostichaceae > CAZONZ01. The sequence goes on along the minus strand of CAZONZ010000383.1, from coordinate 3,175 downwards.
GTTGCAACTGATCGCCTCCAACGGGGGGGATGGAGCACTCGGATCCGCTTGGCGAGAGTGGGCAGACTCTGGAGACGATCTGAAATGGTTGGGGGATTGCACAAACTCAGCAAACGCTGCTTCAAACTGCTTAACAACAGGGCCATTAATATACTGACCTGATGCCAGTACAGACTCGACGGCAGCTTGCAAAGCAGGAGCCAGACTTTGATACTGCTGGGTCAGATCAAACAAGGGAATCGCATCCATGCCGCCACCGATCCAAACGAACGTGATCCAGATGTGTCCTTATCTTCCCATTCTTCAGACAGCCAAAACCAGGATCCCGGCAGGAAAGATGATCGGACATGCTTGGAAGATTACGATACCCGTTACAATGGCTAACGTAAAGCCTCCCTGTGAGGCAAACATACTGGAAAGCTCTATGCAGGATGTTGTCCTCCACGAACGGATCCTGGCCCTTGTTCCTGGGGGGATCGGTGATCAGATCCTTTTTTTCCCGACGCTGAATAGTTTGCGTCAGCTTTACCCTCAAGCTGAGATCGACGTGATGGTAGAGCCTAGGGCAGCCGCCGCCTATGAAGTCTGTGACTCCGTGAATAAGGTGTTGACGTTTGCCTTCAAGGAACAGCTCACCCTTGGCGATCTCAATGATTTGTTGGGGCGGATCCGGGAGCGACAGTACGATGCGGTGGTGAGTCTAGGTCGGAGTCTCTGGGTCAAAGTGTTGCTCTGGATGACCGGGATCCCGAAGCGGGTTGGCTATGGTAAACCGGGGGCGGCAGGTCCTTGGTTGACGGACGCAGTTTTGCTGAAGGAGCAACAATACGCGGCCTATCTCTATCACGATCTGATCCAGGGCTTTGGCCAATCCTTACCCACCAGCAAACCGAAGGTTCGAGTTAAGGAAGCTGCTCTGGAATGGAGTAAACACGAACGGCAACGGTTGCTCCCCGATCCAACGGCTGATTACGTCTTGATCCACCCTGGTGCGAGTCAACTCTCGATCCAGAAAGGGATTGAGAAGATCTATCCTGTGGCCAACTGGGTTCAGATCATTCAGGGATTTCGGCACCAACGGCCTGAGCTCCCCATGATTTTGGTGGCAGGTCCAGAGGATGACGATCTGGCCCAAGCCTTTCAACAGAGTTTGCCCGATCTGGTCCTCACACGCCCTGGACGAGTCGGACAACTGACCGCACTGATTGCAGGATCAACCCTGCTCCTCTGTACCGATAGTGCTCCGATGCATCTGGCCGTCGCCACAGAAACCCCTTTAGTGGCTTTGTTTGGCCCCACCGATCCCGCTCGCTTATTGCCAGGTGATGGACCGTTTATGAATGTGAAAGCAGCAGATGGCAAGATCGAGTCCATCTCTCCTGATCAGGTCTTGCAAACGATCTTTCCAGCCTAGGCGTCAGTCATCCTGGTGTTGAGGAGTAGCCTCTCCATCAAGCAGCTTTCTGCAGGGGGGTTACCCAGCTATTCTGTCTTGACTAAGCACGAGGAGGGATCCTCCAAGATCTCGCGTGGCTGCAAGAGGTTGAATCGCGGTGCAACGATCCCCGGCAGCCGTTTTCCTTGTCATTAGTGAACGTCTTTGATCAAAGAGATCCGGACTCCCGTTACATAGTGACCTTCTCCCGTTGCATAGTGACCTGCTTTGATCGCAGTGATCCGTGCTCCCGATCCATAGTAAATTTCTTTGATCGCAGAGATCCGTGCTCCCGATCCATAGTGACTTTCTGCCGTTGCATAGTGAACGTCTTGGATCCCCGAATGCCGCTCGGCCTGTCCATCATGGATTGTTTCGATTGCCGAGTGCAGCTGTCGTGATCCATAAAGCAGCGTTCCGCAGGGGGTTTGCCCATCATGTCTGCCTTGGCTGACCCCTAGAGTTGTGATCGTGCCATCGGTTTGCCTTCGTGCGGGAATGAGTCGATCAGAAACTTAACTTGCCGAGGTGAACCGCCTTGTCCAAGAATAGTTATGCTCGAACTCAATCGGCACCGAGGAGGCCAAGCTCGATGACAGCTCAAGAGAAACCCAAATGGGATCTGGCCCGATTTGTGGACACCCTGACGTACTTTGACGCCCTGCCCTTATCCGATCAAGCCCGCCAATTTCAACAGTGGCTGCAGGGTCAATCTCAAGGGATTGCTTTGGGATTAGAGGGAACTCCAACCCGAGACACCCTTTTGATCGCAGGTGCCGTCCAGCCCATCACCCAAGCGATCCTCTTGCGCCTCCTGGCCACAGGTGAAAAAGTCCGATTGTTGGTGCCTGATCTAGCTGCGGCCCGCGCTCAGTTAGGGGAAGCGATTGATCTGGTCTCAACCGAAAACCTGAGTCATGCTATCCCTGGGATCAAGTCGATCCTCTGTCTGCCGGGACTTGCACCGGATGTGATTCAAGATCTGATCCAGCAAATCACTCCCTCCTGGCAAACCCTTCCCGATCAGCTCATTTTTGATTTTCGCAAGCCAACCTCAGCTCTGAAAGACGTTTGGGGAGCCTTGGATGATGTGGTGATGGGTGGGGTGAGCAACAGCCAGATCCAGATCCGTGTGAACACTGCTGCCTTTGTCGGTACGGTGTCCACTGAAAAATCAGGTGGATTTGCTTCCCTGCGGACACGGAACTTTGACCCGGCCCTAGATCTGTCCCAGTACGACGGGATCCAATTGCGGGTTAAGGGAGATGGCAAACGCTACAAGTTCTTCCTGCGGACTAAACTAACCTGGGATTCGCTGGCCTATTTCAGTGGCTTTGATACTGAGCCCGACACCTGGATCACGATCCGAGTCCCGTTTGAGGGGATGATCCCAGTGGTTCGAGCCCGGACTCAGAAGAATGCCCCCCCCTTCGATCCAAGCCAGATTCGATCGATGCAGTTAATGCTGAGCAAGTTTGAAGTGGATAAAGCCCTCAATCCTAAGTTTGAAGCGGGTCCATTTGCATTAGAGTTGCACTCGATCGGGGCCTATCGATCTCCGGTTTTACCCCAAGTGGTTTTGATCAATCCTGGCAAAGCTTTAGATCCGATCGAGACTATGCTGAAAGACTCTGAGCTGCGTTCAACGATCATTCGCTCAGCTGAACTAACCGATGGTGCAGGAGGCCAGTCGATCCAGTTTGGGCTAGGTGACGATCAAGAAGGTGGGTCGATCAGTGT
>CAZONZ010000382.1:2738-4160 GCA_964581005.1 uncultured bacterium | reverse complement strand
TATGAAAGAGATATTGTGCTTGAGGAATCTGTAAATAACAGTGGGAAGGAGGCTCTTTTGTTTAGCCTTGCAGAAACCACTGGTCAATGGATCTCAATGTCTGATCTTATTACTCATAGTTCAAGATACCGTTTTTGGGAAAATATTACTGAGCTAGAGAGTGATGGGATATTAGTTAGGCATGGAGATCTAGTTCGCTTCAAAGATCCTCTGTTGCGTGCAGTCGTGCTTTCCGCCAAACAGAGGCAGTCTCGGCTCTATACTAAACCTCGAATGATCGCTCATAACTGAGATCATAAGCTTCAGTTGCTGTCTTTAACGCACACTCCATGATCCTTGATCCAGGTTTCCAAGATCGGATTCACCAACTCAGGCGCTTCATCTTGGGGGCAATGTCCCACTCCATCCAAAGCGACAAATTGCTTCACCACGGGAAAGTGGGCTAACTCCTGTTGCGCCAGATCGATCGGTTCCCAAGGATCGTTTGCCCCCCACAGGATCAAGACAGGACACTGGAGTTGGGCAAGTAGATCCTCTGCCAAAGGCCCTTGAGAGTACCGCACAAATGCCAGAAACACATCAGCAGCTCCTGGATCTAAAGCCGGTTCTAACAACAGGTCAACGAGTTCCGACGTGATCGCATCCGATCGTCGATAGGCTTGCAATAGGATCTTGCGGATGACTTCCGGTTTCGCCAAGCGGGAGAAAAAGAGGTGCCCGATGGGTCGATAGCCTAGAACACTCTGCATGATCGGGGCTGAAAACCGGCGATGCCAAGGCAATGTGGAGCGCTTGCGATCGTGAAGTAAGCGAAGGGAACAATTCAACATCACCACACTGACAACCCGATCCGGATCCAGAACAGCTGCCTGCAGAGCCGCCACACACCCAATCGAATTGCCCACAAGAATCACGTTATCTCCAACGATCTCTTGACAGAAGGCGGCGATCTGTTCTCCCCAGGTCTCAAAGGTGTAGGCGATCTGAGTTGTTGTTGTGGCTGTTCCAGGCTGAGGTTTTGCCGATCGACCAAACCCAATCAAATCTAAGGCAAACACCCGACAGCTCTGAGCCAGATCCGGAATGGTTTTCCGCCAATGATCACTCGATGCCCCAAACCCGTGGATCAACACTACCGCAGGCCCTGTGGATCCAGCCTGTTGATAGCGAATCGGGAATCCACGCCAGGACCACGTTGTATCAGTCAGAACGAGAGCAGGAGAAGCAACCATGACAGAGATCCAACCTAAAGATAAGAAATGTTAAGCCGTGACTTATTTCTAGTCTAGTCACTCCATTGCCTAAAGATCACCCAGTTTGCCAATTCTGGATCAATCCCACGAGTCACTCTTTAGGGTTAGCGGCTGGGTGGTGCCAAGATCCTGGACAATGAACCCAATAGAGTCTATGCAAATCGTTCTC
>CAZONZ010000382.1:0-2638 GCA_964581005.1 uncultured bacterium | reverse complement strand
ACCCTAAAAGCAAGAAGGGCAAGAGACCTGAGAAGATCATGATTGGATTCCTCAGCAGATCATCATGCTACAGTTCAGCAGATCCGATATTCTATTGATGTCCCGTGATGGTGATGTCTCGTGATGGTCAACGGCATGGGCAGGGAGGAAACTGTGATCGATCTGAGCACCAAGCAGATCCTATTGACAGGAGGCAGTGGGTTTCTGGGCCAGCATGTGTTGGCTTACTTGGAGCAGATCGGAGTCAATCCAGCTCAAGTTCAGATCCCTCGCTCCCGTGATCTGGATCTAAGGCAATGGTCCAGCTGTGTTGAGGCAGTTCGGGATCAGCAGATTGTGATCCATTTGGCTGCCCATGTGGGTGGGATCGGTCTCAATCAGGCTAAACCCGCTGAGTTGTTTTATGACAACTTGATGATGGGAACTCAACTGATCCATGCGGCTTATCTGGCAGGGGTAGAAAAATTTGTGTGTGTGGGCACGATCTGTGCGTATCCCAAATACACCCCCGTGCCGTTTCAGGAAGAGGATCTGTGGAATGGCTACCCGGAGGAAACCAATGCACCCTACGGAATTGCCAAGAAAGCCCTGCTTGTTCAACTTCAAGCCTACCGTCAACAATATGGGTTCAATGGGATCTATCTTTTGCCCGTGAATCTGTATGGTCCAGTGGATAATTTTGATCCGTTTAGCTCCCATGTGATTCCCGCTTTAATCCGCAAAGTTCATGAAGCTCAGATCCAGAGCCATGATTCTGTGGAAGTTTGGGGAGATGGCAGTCCCACCCGCGAATTTTTCTATGCGGAAGACTGCGCTCGTGCAATTGTGATGGCAACTCAATCGTATGACTCTGATCAGCCCCTGAATCTGGGAACGGGTGAAGAGATCTCGATCAAACATTTGATTGAGTTGATTGCTGAGTTGATGGGGTTTGCGGGCGAGATCCGTTGGCTGACAGAAAAACCGAATGGCCAACCCCGTCGCTGTTTAGACACTCACAAAGCTCGATCTGCATTTGGTTTTGCATCTCAGATCAGTTTACGAACAGGATTACAGAAAACTATCGATTGGTATCGTCAACAAGAGGAGAGGGTTCAATGATTGGGAGTATGGTGCTTACAGCGATCACATTACCTGGAACAGAAGCGCTTTCATTTGGGGGAAGTAAACTGTTTCAGATCGTGACCCCACTTGCGGTCTACATATTTTTGCAAGAAACCCCAGGAGTTAAGCAAGTCGTTCCTAATCTGATCCGCCGGATTCATCCTAAGGCTGATCTGGGATGGTGGCAAGGATTAATCAATATGTTTCTAGGCTTTACGGCTTGGAAAATTGGGTGTGATTTTGGCTTTTTGATTATCAATACCAGTGCTGCTCCGTGGAGTATTGCCTTTACCTGGGCAGGTTTGATCCCCTATGCGATTGGGATGTATGTGATTTACTACTTGATTGGCACTAAAATAATCATTCAAGGACAATTGAATCCATTCAAGGATCAATATGTTCCGCCCAAGTTCAGTGGCAGACCCTCAATTGTCAGACAGTTTATTTCTAAGTTTTTTCATGAGAGTCTAAATACGACTAGTGCTAATGTGCCAATGCGTCAGGTTGTGATCAAGCCATTTATTGATTATGGAGCCATCCTGATCACATGGCCACTTTACAATGTTGCTCTGCTATTCAGTCAGTCGGGTGAGATCAACTTTGCTCCGATGATTCATTTTACTTTCCTGTCGATCTTGGTCTTCTACATCGTTAACGTGCTTGGATTTATTCTGGGGTTCAATCTTGGTGAATTCATTTATTTTCAAGCTCATTATCTGATCGAATCTCTGAAGCGAGCTGGACGCCAAGCAGTGTTAGCGAAGAAGATCAATGATCTGTGGGAAGCGTTTGATGAGAATAAAGATGGATCAATTTCTGAAGATGAACTTAGGAAAGTGATGCGAGCATTAGGACAAGATCCTGGCAATGCAGAATTGTTACAGCTATTGCGGGAGGCTGATCTGGATCAATCGGGCAGCATTGAGTTAGATGAATTTAAGACGTTGCTTGGATCCAACCAAAAGAGTGATCTAGCTCGATTTTTACAGACTCAGATCAAGCAGGAGCAAGGAGTTCTCCGCAAGATCACCAGTGCTATTGCCATCCAGTGGCAGCTGATCAAGAACAACACAACCTATATTCGGATCCAGGGCTTCTTGCGTCGCTATGGCTTAAACAATCGCTGGTTGCTATCGGGGGGATTTGGCTTGATCGCTATTGTGCTGCTAGAGCCTAAAATTGCCAGTGCTTTGTTTGGGTTTAGTGATCAGGTGAGTCATACCTGGTTTTATCGATTGGGTGAGGTAGATTCCTTCCACCTAGCCCAAGTTCTCGATCCTGGATCTAATTTCACCGGAGCTGAGTTACCTGATCCAGAAGGCTTAACCACCATCTTCCCTACCCAAATTGCAGAAGTTTATCCTCGACACCCAGAAACGATCATTAGTTACCTGCCATCAAAGGACTAGTGATCAGGTTCTAGCACAAGTACTCAATTGCTATCGGGATCATGCGCCACTCGGTGATGGCACCTCCACGCAATCAGAACCGACGGATGCCCTTTTGTGGGAGAGTCCGACTTCCGATGTCGAAA
>CAZONZ010000381.1:0-4163 GCA_964581005.1 uncultured bacterium | reverse complement strand
TTAACGCTAAGGTTCTGACGATGATCTCCACACGTGAAACCTCAGGATCAAAAGCTAACTCTAAAGATTGCCGTAGACCGGGATCACCGCCCCTCGCAAATCCTGAGCTGCTGCAGAACCCAGAAAACAAATGACTTCAGCTAAAGACTGGGGTTTCACCCACTGATCAGCTTGATCAGCTCCCATAGCTTCGCGGTTGGTTGGGGTGTCGATCATGCTTGGCAAGACGATATTTGCTGTGATCTGAGTTCCTTTGGTTTCAGCAGCGATGGATTGGGTTAGGGCTAGGACTCCTGCCTTACTCGCACAATACGCGGCCAATTGAGCTCCCGGTTCAACCGCCCCTTTGGATCCTATCGTGACAATCCGGCCATAATTTTGGGCCAACATCCTGGCCAAACTATGCTTACACACTAAAAACGTTGTACTCAAATTCAGATCAAAATCATGTTTCCAAGCAGCATAGCTATATTCATGCGTCTTGCCCATCGAAAAGCCACCCACCAAGTGAATCAACACGTCCACCCGTTCCATGGCCTGGATCATGCCAGCCACCTCAGCTTCTTGCAGTAGATCCACTCGGACCAAGCGAAGCCGCTGTTGATCCTCAGCTGACAGGATCGCTTTCAAGCGTTGGAGCTCCTGATCATTGCGGTAGGGAAGGGTAACGGAGGCAGGGGCCTGAGCTAACACAGCCGGGGTCACCCCCAACCCTAATCCACCTGTTCCACCCGTCAGCAGCACATGTTGACCCTTCATAAAACACTCTCTATCGTTCAATCAGACTGCTGTCACCTTAACTTGACCTAGCCGATCTGCCCAAATGCCCAATTCAACCTCAGCCTCCTGCTGTAGCCCCACAACGTCAAGAAATGTTAAATCTAAAGAGAATCTTAAGATGGCTCAGGTACTCTGATCGTTAGCGGTCGATCTGTATCGGGCATAACAGATCATGAATCATTTCTCATCCCTCTTTGACTACCATCGAGACTGCTACCGGGTTTCATCACTCCAAGTGTTGGAAAGACTGGATGCATTGATCCGATCGGGACGCCGCCAGGATGCGATCGAGCTTTATCAATGGATTGAGTCCGACTTAACCCCAGACGAGATTGGTCAATTTTGGCTGCGTTACCTCAGCTTTCTGAAAGCCGAAGGGATCCCCACTGATTGGATCCTCTCACACCTGATGACGGAGCAAACCGGCAAACATTTGATTAATTTGATGGCGGATCTGACCAGTGAGCCACGCATGGCCACCTACTTGATCCACTGGCATCGTTACGAACAAGTCATGGGCCACTTGCTTTAGAGGGCAGACTTGCTGGGATGGGCTGCGATCGTCCAAGATTGCTATACCCTAGGGTTAGCCTTGGTGACGTTTGTGATTCCACCCAGCCTTTTCCCGATCTCATGACAGCTGCATCCCCGTCCCTCGCCTCCCAGTACAATCCCTTCGACGCTGAACCCCGTTGGCAAGCCTTTTGGGAAACTCAAGGGTTTTATACGCCTGATCCGGATCAGCCAGGAGAAGCCTTCAGCATGGTCTTACCGCCCCCCAATGTGACGGGCAATCTCCACATGGGTCATGCATTCTCCTTCACACTGCCGGATGTGGTGACTCGCTACAAACGGATGCAAGGCTACAACGTCCTTTGGATCCCAGGCACCGATCACGCCTCGATCGCTGTACACACAATCTTGGAGAAGCAGCTACGGCAGGAAGGCAAAACCCGCTACGATCTGGGCCGCGAAGCCTTTTTAGAACGGGCTTGGGCCTGGAAGCAACAATCTCAGAACACGATCACAGGCCAGCTACGGCGATTAGGGTTATCCCTCGATTGGACCCGCGAACGCTTCACCATGGATGAGGGCCTGAATCGGGCCGTGATCGAGGCCTTTGTGCGGCTCTATGAAGCAGGTTTGATCTATCGAGGCGAATATCTCGTCAACTGGTGTCCGGCTAGCCTCTCGGCGGTGTCTGATATTGAAGTCGATGACAGAGAAGTCCAAGGTCATCTCTGGCACTTCCGCTATCCCTTGGCCGAGGATCCCACTCAGTATCTTGTGGTAGCAACAACCCGACCAGAGACCATGCTGGGGGATACGGCTGTTGCGGTTAATCCTGCCGATCCCCGCTATCAACACTTGATCGGCAACCAGATCCGTCTTCCTATTAAAGAACGGTTGATTCCGATTATTGGAGACGAATATGTGGATCCGAGTTTTGGATCTGGCTGTGTCAAGATCACTCCTGCGCACGATCACAATGACTTTGAAGTGGGCAAACGCCATAATTTGCCCTTTATCAACATCATGAATAAAAATGGATCCATTCATGAAGAGGGATCCCCTTTCACGGGATTAGATCGCTTTGAAGCTCGGAAGCAGGTGGTACAGTGGTTCAAGGATCATGATCTGCTAGACAAAATTGAAGACTATACCCATAGTGTTCCCCATAGTGATCGAGGGGGAGTGCCTGTAGAACCGTTGCTTTCGATCCAGTGGTTTTGTGATGTTAGCAGTATGGCTCAATCCTGTCTGGAGCAGGAATATCAGCATACTCATCCGCAATTTATTCCCGATCGCTGGACCAAGGTCTACACAGGTTGGCTAGAGAAGATCAAGCCTTGGTGTATTTCCCGACAACTGTGGTGGGGGCATCAGATCCCAGCTTGGTACCCCCTGCAGCAGGGTAAGCTCCCCACGGATCCGCAAGCGTTTATTGTGGCTCGCACTCAGGCAGAAGCTTACGAGAAAGCGAAGGCTAAGTATGGTGACGACGTGGAGTTGCAGCAGGATCCGGATGTCTTGGATACCTGGTTTTCATCTGGATTATGGCCGTTTTCAACCTTAGGGTGGCCTGATCAAACGCCTGATCTAGGGCGATACTATCCCAATGTGTTGATGTCCACTGGGTTTGACATTATCTTTTTCTGGGTGGCTCGGATGACGATGATGGGATCCCATTTGACCGGACAGATCCCGTTTCGTGATGTCTACATTAATGGATTGGTTCGGGATGAGAATGGCGCGAAGATGTCGAAGACTAAAGGGAATGGCATTGATCCGTTGGAGTTAATGGATAAATATGGTACAGATGCACTTCGGTATGCGTTAGTGAAAGAAGTGGTGGGTGCGGGTCAAGATGTTCGACTCGCCTACGATCGCAAAACAGGTGAATCGACTTCTGTGGAAGCAGCTCGCAACTTTGCCAACAAGATCTGGAATGCCTCACGCTTCGTGCTCATGAATCTGGAAGGCCAAACCCCGCACCAGTTAGGATCCCCGGATCCCCAATCGCTTGAGTTGATCGATCGCTGGATCCTCTCCCGCCTGCATTCCAGCACTCAACGGGTGATCGAAGCGTTGGAATCCTACGGACTCGGTGAAGGAGCTCGTTTACTCTACAGTCTGATCTGGGATGACTTCTGTGATTGGTATATTGAACTGGCCAAACCCCGTCTCCGTGGATCCGATCCTACCGCTAAGACCACAGCCCAACAGGTATTGGCCCAGGTATTGGAAGCGATCTTGAAACTGCTGCACCCGTGGATGCCTCATATTACCGAAGAGATCTGGCAGATTCTGACCCAAGCCGAGCAAAAGACCTCGATCATGATCCAGCCCTATCCCAAAGTGGATCCGAGCTTCATGGATCCTCAACTGGAACAAGATTTCAGCCTTGTGATCGAAACGATCCGGACGTTACGCAACCTGCGAGCTGAAGCGAATTTGAATCCCGGTCAAAAGATCACAGCCATCCTCCAAAGTGCAGATCCTGGCGAACGACGGATCCTAACTGATGCCCAAACCTACATTCAGGATCTAGCGAAAGCCGAACAGCTGACGATCACCGATCAGTTACAGGAGGAGCCCAAACAAGTAGCTGCAGGGGTTATCGGCACGATCCAAGTCCTGATGCCGCTAGCAGGGTTAGTCGATCTCGATGCCCTCAAAGCCAAGCTCACCAAGGATCTCACCAAGATCCAAATCGAAGCTGAAGGGATCCAAGCCCGCTTGAACAATCCCAACTTTGTTGAGCGAGCTCGTCCCGAAGTCGTTGCCAATAACCGATCTCAGTTGGAAGAGTTGGGTCAGCAGATCCAGATCTTGACCGATCGACTGCAGAAACTTCAATAAGGGTTTGGATGATCATCTAC
>CAZONZ010000380.1:1645-4171 GCA_964581005.1 uncultured bacterium | reverse complement strand
TGTAGATCGAGGGGTTGCTATAGAGTTGGGTGAATCGTTCGGCATTCTGGCCCTCCTGCATGTAGTCCATTTCTTGATGCAGGGTGTTGGCAAACTCATCGACAATGCCAACTAAATCGCTCCGAATCCGTTTGATGCGACGCTGAGCCCAAGCTGCCAGAGAACGAACAATATAGAGATCCAACTCGATCCGATCGGTTAGATCTGGACGCTGAACTTTGACGGCAACTTTCTCACCCGTGTGGAGATAGGCTTGGTAAACTTGGCCCAAACTTGCGGCTGCTACAGGGTTGTCAGAAATCTCACGGTAGATCTGATCCGGTGTTGCCCCTAGCTCTTCTTCGATCAGACCGAACGCGATCGCATTGTCAAAGGAAGGGAGTTCATCCTGCAACTTGGTCAGCTCTTCCAGAAACACAGGTGAAACCAGATCCGGTCGAGTGGAGAGTGCCTGCCCAATCTTGATCGAGGTTGGCCCCAGATCAGTCAAAATTTCCCGCAGTCGGATCGCATAACGACCTCGGTTGTCACCATCCTGCTTCCACAAACGATCCCAACCCACCCAGAGCAGCAGACTGATAAAGGGGGTGATCACATTCCAAATCCGGCCCACTACGAGCCCATAGCGACCTCGGTAGCGCTGGATCAAAGCTTCCGGATTATACTCTAACGGGGGCGGTAAGCGCCGAGTTGAGATTCTGTCATGAGTATCTGGATCTGGAAGTGAGGAGTGGGGAGCGGTTAATGCCGTCGAGGGGTGGCCATTCAGGGTTGCTGAGTCGAACGGCATTGAGCCAGGGGGGCTTTGCTCGTGATCCGAGACATTCTGCTGCAGGGCTGGGGCAGTCATGGCGATCCAAACATCAGATTTGTTACACATCTTAACGTGTCTGAGTCTGATCTTGCAGCATCTGCAGAGCGGATTCGCGCAACTGCTCAGATACTCAGATCCTAAAGATTAGACCGATCAAGACGTCGAGATCATCATCGGTTGGATCCTGTTCAAAGTTCAAGATAAACCCCTCAGATCTGCCCACAGCGATCATCGCAACCATTTACCGAGCAAAAACTGGCGCGGACACCCCAGCCAAAACCAAAGATTTGGGGTGACATGAACGATCTCATAATTCAAACTGGTATACAGGGATCGAGCCGCTGCATTGGTTTCCTCGACATGTAAGTACAACGTGGAGTAACCCCAAGCTTTAACAATACCCTCAGCTCCCTGTAGCAATCGCCGTGCCACGCCCCGCCGCCGCCATTGGGGCAACACAGCCACATTCGAAATGTAAACCTCAGGACGCCACACTCTGATCGCGGGCAAGCGTCGCAACGAGATCTCCAATGTCCCCACCAACTCCCCGTCAACCCAGGCTGCCAGACAGCAGTAGTGTCGTTCCCGCGATCCCAACCGTTGCTGGAGATCGGCCCCAATGCTGAGTTTATAGAAATAGAAGAAAAGCGATTGAAATCCTTGTGGGGGATGAAAGGCTAAGGCCAAAACATCACACAACGCATCCAGATCCGCGAGAGTGGCGGGGTAGATCGTCACAGAGCAGGGAATCGGTGTCGGATTGGGGGCCAGCAAGGGTGCAAACAGAAACCATCAGGATCGCTTCTATCTTCCACCATTCCTTTCCACAAGAGCTAGATCAGATCCTACAAAAATCCAAAAGTTTGAGGCTGATCCCAGGAGATCCCGACAAATTCAGGAGCTCTGGACGAGGAGAGAATCGTTCTCAATCCAAACGAATCAATGCAAACGAATCAATGCAAACGAATCAATGCAAACAAATCAATGCAAACAAATCAATGCAAACGAATATGTTGAGTCAATCTACCCTACTGATCAAAACTCGACCTATGCTGGGGAAGCATCTCGATTACTTTGAGAGCCACCTGATCAACAATGTCAACCGACTTGCCCCCGACTCGCCCCCGACTCTCTGATCTGCATATTCGGGTGTTGAAAGAGATCCGACAACGACGCTTACTGAAAGCAGGTCAACGGATCGTGATCGCGGTGTCTGGAGGTCAGGACTCCCTCTGCTTGCTGAAGATTTTGATGGATCTGGCTTCTCGCTGGCAATGGCAACTCTTTGTTGTGCATTGTGATCATCGTTGGACACCGGATGAAACGGCATGTGCCCAATTTCTCCAAGGCTGGTTTGACGAGCTGGGCTTGATCAGCGTTGTTGAAACGGCTTCTGTCACCACATTGGATGAAAATCGAGCTCGACAGTGGCGCTATGGTGTGTTAGCAGATTGGGCGGATCGGTGGCAGTGTAGTGCTGTGGTGACGGGTCATACCGGCAGCGATCGGGCTGAGACCCTGCTCTTAAACCTCCTACGTGGCACAGGGCCAGCTGGATTAGCCAGTTTGGATTGGCAGCGCCCTCTCGATCAATCGCGTCAGACTAGCCCTGATCTGGTACGGCCTCTGTTGAATGTGTGGCGATCTGAAACTGGACGTTTTTGTCAAGCGTATCAGCTCCCCGTTTGGGCAGATCTAACCAATCAAGATCT
>CAZONZ010000380.1:0-1545 GCA_964581005.1 uncultured bacterium | reverse complement strand
GTTTTTGTCAAGCGTATCAGCTCCCCGTTTGGGCAGATCTAACCAATCAAGATCTGACTCATGCTCGTAATCGGGTCCGCCAGGAACTGATCCCTTATCTCAAAACTCATTTCAACCCGCAGGTGGAGGAAGCCCTGAATCGCACCGCTGCCATCCTTTTAGCTGAACATGAATGGGTTGAACAGCAAGCCTATGCCGTTTGGGATCAGGTCTATCACCCCGATCCGCCGCGTCTGGATCGGCAGCACCTTCGACAACACCCCTTGGCTATTCAGCGACAGGTGATCCATACTGTCCTCAGTCAATGGTTGCTGAAGATGCCCCGCTTCGATCAAGTTGAGCAAGTCCAGCAGTTATTGAACGCCCCCCGCCGATCTCGAACCCCCCCATTTCCTGGAGGCGGTTGGGTTGAAGTGGAGGAGCATTGGCTCATGTTACGGAATTTTGGTGTGAATCCGGATTCTGCTGAGTCAGAGCCCTCCAAACGTGCCTATGATAGTCCTATTGATCTAGCGTAGCGAGTCAGGTGAGTCCGGAATCGGAGCATTCTCTAGCTGTTCAGCGGTTGTCCAAGATCGATCGAGCGCGTGTGCCGACGCTGATCGCTCTCTATTTGCCTGTGGAAATTTGCATCTACTACCAGGTTGTTCCTATTGCCACAGATGATGACACGCTCATCTTGGGCATGGTGGACCCAGAAGATCTGGCCGCACTCGACTATGTAGGCCGGATGCTTTCGTTTTCCAACTTTAAGATTCAATCCTTTCCCCTCACCTTCCAGCAGCAGCAGGATCTCATTGCCTACTATTTCAGCCATCCGCCTGATCCGGGTGAAATTGCTGCTCTCAAGACTGCCCTTCAGACGACTCGATCCCCTAAGCCGGACCCCGAACCGGAACCTGAATCAGAACCGGACCTGGACCCTCAGAGTGAGCCCACCCAGACCCAACCGCCTTCGCCCTCTCGGATCTCGGTTCAACCGCAGCCACCTGTTGCAGCCCAAACGGATGAGTCAGACGAAACGGTGCAGCAGCTGCTGAACTCTATGTTGAGACGTGCATTGGATGAAAAGGCTGATCAGATCTTTGTTGAACCGCACGACAATGGCACCTGCCGAGTTCGTTACCGTCAGCAGGGGATTCTCCGGGATCTGTTTAAGGAGCTTTCAGATGGGATTCGGGCCAAACTGTTAGTTAATCTGAAACGGATGATGACTCTTGATCCCCAGGTGATGGGTGAATCCCAGTCAGCAGAGGTTGAGCGCAGCTATCGGGGTGAATCCCTAGTCTTGCAGCTACGGATTGTTCCTCAGCGATCCAAGGAAGGGGCGATCTTGAATATCCTGCGGGGTGATGCACTGCTGAAATATCAACAAACTCAAAACACGACTCGTGTAGCTGAAGTGTTGGTCATTGCTCAACAAGTCCACCAGATGATGCAACAGCTCCATCTTTCTCTCTCCAGCACAGTAGACAAACTCAAACAATATCCCAGCCCCCCCAGTCACGACTGGAAAGAGCTGGGCAATACCTTAGATGCGATCAC
>CAZONZ010000379.1:1491-4181 GCA_964581005.1 uncultured bacterium | reverse complement strand
CCAATGAGAAGGAGGTGAGTGATGGATGTAACGGATCGGCAGCCGGAAACGGCATTCAAGTATTTTGATCTCTATGCTTCGATGCGATCTCACAACGTCATGCTGGAAGATCGAGCCAGAATGCAGGCTTATCACGCGGCTTTGTTCAAGAATTCGGCAGAGATGATCGCGGACAAAGTGGTTCTCGATGTAGGGACAGGTACAGGTGTTTTAGCGGTTTGGGCTGCTCAAGCAGGAGCGAAACGGGTTTATGCGGTTGAGGCTAGCAATGCCGCAAACCTGGCCAAACGGTTGGTTGAAGCTTCACATGTCGCGGATGTTGTTACGGTTTTGCAGGCGAAAATTGAAGAGATTGAGATCCCAGAACCTGTGGATCTGATCGTGAGTGAGTGGATGGGCAGTTTGTTGATCAAAGAGTCCATGTTTGACAGCGTGGCCTATGCTCGTGACACGTGGTTGAAGCCAGGTGGAGTGTTGTTGCCATCTCACGCCAAGATCTTGCTGGGACTGTATGCGCCAACTGCCGATCAGGATCACACCCAATGGGTTAGAACCAAACTTGCTCAAGAGATCTCAGAATGGCAGGAAACAGTTGCTTACCTTAACAGTTTGGATGTAGATTATTCGGGATTTACCAAAGAGCTTATCCAGGATCTTGAAGATCACTTCTTGAGGAATTCGATCCGGGTCAATTATCTGTCTCCTGATCACCTTCTGTCCGATCCCCAGTTAGTGGTTGAGTTTGACTGTGGGACGGTTGATCCGACAGCTTTAGTTCGGTTTAGTCAGGAGTTTGATTACAGGATCACTCGGCAGGCTGAGGTGAGTGGGTTTCTGGGCTGGTTTACGACTGATTTTCCGAATGGAGTGGTGCTAGACACAGGTCCTGGCCCGACTTACAACCACTGGGGTCAACAACTTTATCCGCTGCCGGAACCGCTGCAGGTTGTCCCTGGAGATCAGGTTAAAGGTCGGATCACGGTGGGTCGAAACGTGGCAGAGTCTCGCTTGAATGTGGTGGAGTTTAACTATCAAGTTGGATCGGGACCGCAACAAACGGCCCTCTTCAATATGGGGGCTTTTGAGCACATGGCGGCAGGATCGAAAAGTGTGTTGTTTTCCTAGCGATTGCCCTAGCGGTTTGGATGGAGCCAGCTGGGATGCGACAAGTCGCCGCTGGTGCGAACGGTAGAGATCCTTAGGCTGGTTCCAGAGGGGCCATGGTTAGCCCTTCTTGATCAAGCTGCAGGTGATAGAGTTCGGCTTGCTCTTGGGGGCCAACCCAGACGATCGCTTGACCTTCGACGTGAACTTGTTGGGTAAGACTTTCGGCACGGGGACGAGTCATTCCTGGAATATATTTCAACAGGCATTTGGTGACGTGATCCTTGGTATTGAAGTCATCGTCAAGCACGATCACTTTGTAGTTGGGGTAGAGGGTGGGCACGACCGTGGCCGTGGGGGATGACTGCTGTTGGGGTTTGACGGGTGCTTCAGTAGTCATGATTCGCTCACCTGTTGGGAATGCGGATCCTTAAGTGGAGAAACTTAACGAGCCAGACATGTGGACTAGATCCCAAAATAGCATCTCAATTGCATGAGTCACAGCCTTTAGCAAAGGAATTACAGGAAGGTTTTGCCTGCTTACGTTAACTTGGAACCAGCCGCAATCCAACATCCTGAAATTAGATCAGGAGATCAGGCTGCTAGCACTTGAGAGGGGTTATGGGCTCTGATCCATCCGATCATCATTGGCAACGATCCCGTCTAAAGCAACGAGGATTGAGATCCTTCACATGGATCGTGGTGTGGGGAATCGTGAGTCAGCTTGTCTGGGGCTTATCTGGATCGGCAGCGAGTTTAGATGAGCTCTATGCACGCTTGCAGCAGGCTGTCCAGAGCCAGGAATGGATAGAAGCGATCGAGATTGTGGATCAACTGATCGATCAGTATCCTGAACATCGTGAAGACCTGGAGCCCTATCGGCGTGAATTGGTCCAGCTCGATCAGGAGACCCAACTCGCCAAGCTCAAGATCCTGTCAGTGCAGGCCAGGGTCGGGCGGTTGCGGCAAGATCGTCAACAACCTCGGATCCCCATCAATAACGTGATTGGGTTGGGTCCAGAAATCGAGACAACTCTTAACAACACTCCAGAAAGCTATCGGATCAGGATCACAATCATTGGGCCACAGGGGATCGGTTCCCGTCAGGCTCGGATCAAGGCAACCCTTCAGGGCGGTGGTGAAGAAACTATTCGATCGGATTTCACCTACGGGATCACAGCGGTGAATTCAGTTGAGATGATCTTTCGAGCGGCTACCGTTTCGGCTCCTGAGACGCTGACGGTGGAGATCGTGGGGGGGACAAAACAGGTTTTTGAGGTGGATCTGCCTAGCCGAACGACAGTTGTGGATTGAGGAACTGTGAGACTGTGAGATAGGTTCAGGATCGAAACCTTGAGAATGGTACAATAGCCAGCTGTTGGTGATCTCAGCCCAGTCCGTGTGGGATCTGTGGGGAGATGGGCTACCACCTAGGGATCCAAGCAACTGCTGCGTTGAAACCGATCTGAGGACTTCGTGACAGAGACAGAATTCTACTTGTTCGATCTGAGGGGCTATCTGGTGGTCGAGAATGCCCTAGATGCTGCAGAAGTGGCGGCTCTCAATCAGATCTTGGACGAGAAAAT
>CAZONZ010000379.1:0-1391 GCA_964581005.1 uncultured bacterium | reverse complement strand
CCAGGTGAAGGTGGGTTTGGCTGTGTCCCTGGAAGTCACAAAAGTAATCGATCGCTTCCAGAAGCTTGGCGCGATCTCAGTGGCTCTAGCCCTTGCAGTATTGCCGTTCCAGGGAAGGCGGGTACAGCGATCCTGTTTACGGAAGCTCTCACCCACGGATCGATGCCCTGGAGCGGATCCCACGAGCGCCGCACGATCTTTTACAAATATTCTCCCCACCCTTCAGCCTGGTATCGCCACTATTACAATCCAGAAGACTATCCTGATCTAACCGATGCTCAGAAGCAGATCCTCCTATCTCCTGGTGTTTATCCCCGTTAGAGGATCCGTAAGGGATCCACGTCAATACTCAAACGAATGGAATCGGGAACGGATCGCTGCAAGGTCTGGAGAACTTGGGCCAAGGCGGAGCGATCCCAGGGCTGATCGGGAAGCTGTTTTAAGAGGATTTGCCAACGGTATTGGTTACTGATCCGTTCTACTTGGGCTGGACCAGGGCCTAAGCGTTCCGCCGGGATCCCTTCGAGTTGGGTGTGGATCCGTTGACAGTAGGCTTCGAGTTTGGGCAGATCAAGACTGCTGATCCGGAGCAGAATCATCGGTTGGTAGGGAGGATAGCCGCCTGCTTGTCGATCCTGGAGTTCGGTGGTGATGAAGTGATCGTAGTTGTAGGTTTGGATCGCTTGCAGGGTGGGATGTTCCGGCAAGTAGGTTTGGATGATCACTTGGCCAGGGCGGGATCCACGTCCGGCGCGTCCTGCCACTTGGGTCAGGATCTGGAAGGTGCGCTCTCTGGCTCGAAAGTCGGCCACGTTTAATAAGCCATCAGCAGCAACGACACCCACTAAAGTGACGTGGGGGATGTCTAAACCTTTGGTGAGCATTTGGGTTCCCACTAAAACATCCGCCTCACCTCGTTGAAACCGATCCAACAGATCACGGTGGGCTCCTTTGCGGCTGGTGCTGTCACTATCGAACCGGATCAAACGCAGATCGGGCCAGGTGGATTCGAGATGTTCAATAACTTTTTGGGTGCCGCTGCCGAAATGTTTAAGATAGGGGGATCCACACTCAGGGCAACGAGACGGTTGGGTTCGGCGATCTCCACAGTAGTGACACCGAAGCTGCTGGCCGATCTGGTGAAAGGTGAGGGAGACATCGCAATGATCACAGATGAGCACGTGACCACAGCTGCGACACATGACAAAGGTGCTGTACCCCCGGCGAGGGACAAACAGGATCGCTTGTTCACGACAACTGATCACATCTTCAAGGGCGTTGTGTAGGGGTTGACTGAGAACGGATCGGTTGCCTTGCTCTAGTTCAACCCGCATATCGACTAGGTGGATCGGTGGCAGGCGGGTTGGGGGGTGATCCACAGAGATTGGGAT
>CAZONZ010000378.1:0-4194 GCA_964581005.1 uncultured bacterium | reverse complement strand
GTTGGTCTCCCTGTGAAACGAGAATCCCCGGACTTCAGGACGGAGAGCGTCAAGAGAGATCCCAATACAGGCTAGATGAATAATAACCCTTATGGATCCAGCGGGGCAGGGAGAGCAGGGAGAGCAGGAGGATGAGACTGTTGGAGTGCCCGCTGGCGGTGAAATTTGGGGAGACGGAGTGGCCAACGAGGACCATCAAGCTCTTCGGGTTGATAGTGACGACTCAGGTGTTGGCTCAAGATCTGAACATCAGCCCGTAAGCGGTGGTTTTCCCATTGGATTTGCTGGATCCGAGTTCGGATCGGTTCTAGACGAGCTTGAAATTTTTGGCGATAGATCTCTGGAAGTTCCTGGATGGTTTGTTCAAGGATCTGTTTTTCCTGCTGCAGTTGCTCAAGCTCCAGTTCATAGTTGTGGATCTGTTGCTGCTGTTTCTCTTCGCGCAGTTGCAAGAGATCGATCTCGCCTTGAAGAGCATGGATCTGATGTAGATCAATTTTGGCCTCAGATTTACTTGTCGATTCACCCACCTGAGCCTGAACTAGAGGGCTAGCTGCAGAGGGAGCGGCCTGATCCCACTGATCCAGCTGATAGAGAACTTCGGCTAACACCTGCTTCGTAACAGCGTCTGTGACCTCTGCCAGCAACTCGGATCGGAGCTGCGTCTCAACTCGACTGACCATTTGGGTCAAACTTTGCCGCAGAGCGTTCAGCCAGAGATCGCTACAGTTTGGATCGTTAAGCACTGCATCAAGGTTCGCGTGCAACGACTGGGGCACCATGTGATCGAGGGCTTGGGTCAGAGCTGTTGTGATCGCAGTCTGAATCGCCTGATCGCGTGCCTGGTTTGGAACTGGCTGCTTATTCCACTTCATCACATCCACCTCTCACACCCTTGCAAACAGGGCTCAGCTTAGCTTGCTACTTTATCCCTGTTTTACGGGTCTAGCAACGGATCCGTTCAGATCCACAGGCAGGATGTTAGAATCAACCTTCTCTAAAGTCGGATGATCTGAGCCGCTTCCTCTTTATGACACGAACTCTGATGTTCAGCACAGCTTCCAGCTTCATAAGAACACCACAGTTCAAATAAATATAGAGGGTGTCCCCGATTTAACAGGTCTTTCAAGTAGGCAAAGTCTGCTTCTGATCCATCAAAGCGCTCATCAGCCTGAATCGCTTCCGCCAGATGATCGATTGAGAGGGGTTGAGTTGATCCAATCGCAGCCTGACAGCCCACGGCTTGGGTGAGAAAATGGTAGCGGTGATCAACCTGATCAGGGGAAAGGCAGGTGTAGATGCGACTAAGAAGGTGGCTCATAGATTCGGAACAACTCTTGCTTTTTTTTAGTATAGACTGTCACATCGGGCTTAACTGTAAAATATCGTGTCAAATGCTACAGCACGCTTGGCTGATCTCGATTATATGAGCTTGGGACAACTGGGGGAATGGGTTGAATTGGCAAACCAGGGTGAAGATGGGCACAATAGGTCACTCAACTTCTTCATTACCCATATCGTTCTGTGCGAGCTGGTTTGGGTACTCAGAGGGGCAACCTACAGCTTTCGTAAAGAGGAAATCACCCATGTCTTAGAGGCTATGTTGCATAGTGCGGCTTTTGAGTTTGAAAATCGATCAACGGCTGGCCAAGCTCTACACCAGTATCAGCAGGGCAAGGCTGATTTCTCTGATTATCTGATCGGGGCTGTGTCTCAACAGGCAGGTTGCTCAGAAACGGTGAGCTTCGATGGCAAATTGAAGGGAGAAAGGGGATTTCAGTGACTGGAGTAAGGTTCTAGCTAACACTGCATGGCAACGGATGGGCGAATACTGCTGGTATAGATCTCAAAGCAGTCTCCTCACTGCACTTCACCATTCCCAGAGATCCCAGAGGATGGATTGGATCATAGGTAGATTGGTGGCAGGGCTTGGGGATCTTATTCGGTGAAGCGATCGAGGAAGGCGACTCCGGTTTTGAAGATCAGGTTGTTCTCGCTGAAGTGCTCGGCGGCTTTGCTCAGGGCTGCTTTGCCACTACTGATCCACCGATCTCGATCCAGGAGATAGCGCTGGATCTGCTGCCAACGGGCGGGGTGGTTTTGTTGCAGATTGGTGAACTGGACTTCGATGATCTCTTCGGCTTCGGCTGGGGTGGGGTTGGGGTGCTGTTGCTGCAGACTCTGGAGGATCTCAATGATCTCGATTAGGGCTTCTTTGACGGCTGGATCGGAGGTGTATTTTGTGCCGATGATCTCGCCCAAGTTTTCCTCGGTAATGAAGACGTTCTGAGCGTTGATCGTATATTTGCTGGGATCGTTGGCCATAGGTCGGGGGTAGGGGGTCTTGGCTCCTTTCCAGGTGTCGCACTTACAAGGTACTAAGGTTTGGTATTTCAGGCGTTCGTAAGATCCGTGGATCTTGTCAAATTCGTGTCGGATGCGGGTCAAGAAGTCGCGTTGGCGGTGGCCGCTGATTTGGATCCAGATTTCGCCTCGGTGATACAGTTCGAGCACTTCGGCTCTGGCAGTGGTGTCGGTCAGGATCACTCCAGTTCTCCAAACTTTGGCTTGATCTTCGATCCATTGATGCATCTCCACGATGAAGCGGGTCAGGATCCCTTTGGGCATGAAGTCGTACTTGTAGCGGAGGAGCAAGTTGGGGGTTGGATCCCAAGCGTAGTCGGGTTGGTTCAGAGTGAGAAGTTGGGGGGCAATGTAGTGGCCGGGGTGATTCGGGATCTCGTAGCACAGTTTGAAGTTCATCATTAAGCGCAGGAGTTCACCGTGCATGGTGGTGTAACGATCCTCATGCCAGATGGACGCTAGATCCTCGCGGGTAAACTGGCCTAAGTTTTGAATCACTTGGGGGTGATCGAGGACTTTGTAGACGGCATCGGTGCCCCAGGTGGGATTGAGGATCACCGTTTTCTTCAGGAGATCATCGTCTTGGAAATGAAGGCAAACGCCTAGATCGTGAAGATAGCCACTCAGCTGCAGTTTGTCCTCGAATTCAGTAAAGCCGTGATCTTGGCAGATCTTGAGGTAGTCATGCAGGGAAATATAGTCGCGTGGATCTTGCTCTAGGGCTTCACGCACTTTGACCCACGTTTTGGGAAGCTGATCTCCAATATGGGGGAGATTGCTGATGTAGTGTCGGATCGCTGAAAGGATCTCTGGAAGACCACGGTTGGTTGCTAGATTCGTCGCAAGTGTTTCCTTAAGGTTAGTGAACTCACCTCGAAGTTGACGTTCATTGATCTCTCGTTTGCGCTCTTGCTTTTCGTTTTTGATGATGAGGATCGGGCTGTTCTCACTCAGAAGATCAACAATATTTAGCCAGTAAAAGAAATCTGTATCTTCTTTGCGGGTATCGGCAACAAGAACATAGAGTGATCGTTTAGTTAGGAAGAACTGGTGAGTAGAATGATAGATTTCTTGGCCGCCAAAATCCCAGATATTGATCCGGAACGCTTGATCATTGTCAAGCTGGAAGTGATATTGAATGATATCGATCCCTTCTGTTGTAGTTTCATCTTGTAGATCATAATTAGAGTCTTGAATTTTTTTGGCTAGAGTGGTTTTACCTGCTCCTCCTTCACCTACGATCAACAGTTTGGCTTCATAGAGGTGATTTATTCCCTTCTCTTGTTGTTGCTTATAAAACTTTAGAATTGCTCTTCCCCCTTTTGTCCGAATCTCAGGTGGGAGAGATGGGAATGGATTATCTTTGAGGCGTAGTATCTTTAGTTTCGTAAGTTGATCGAGTTCTGATGGTAAGCTAATTAATTGATTTGCACTCAGATTAAGTGAATTTAGATTGATTAGCTGACCGATCTCGGCAGGTAAGCTCGTCAGTTGATTCCCCCAGAGGTCAAGGCTGGTGAGGTGAGTGAGTTGAACGATCTCGGCAGGAAGCTTCTTCATTCCCACCCTTGAAAGATCCAAGGATCTCCAGCCTTCTCTAGCAGCTTGTTGAATGATCTCCAACACTTCCGCATCCGTCATCGCAAGCCCTCCGATCCCAAGCTCCTCAGTTTCCCTGTCATCTATGGCACAAGATCCTCTCCTCCTACCACCATGTCCAGGCTTATAGATCGATGGATCACTCGATCTTTCGGTGATTTCTGCAAACAATGACACCGATCCTTGCGATCCAATCTCCAAGGGGGCGATCTGCCGTCGGAGGCAACCCCT
>CAZONZ010000377.1:0-4210 GCA_964581005.1 uncultured bacterium | reverse complement strand
CGGGTTCATACAGATCGGTCACCGCCCAGTTACGAAATAAGCTGGGATCATAGCCTTCGTAATAGCGATTGGGATCGTAGGTTGGCTCACTCGCCATGGCCAGGATCTCTCCATGAGTGGGTTCCATGACGATCACGGTGCCGCGCTGGGCCTGAAATCGATTCAACTGCCGCTGTAGGGCTTCCCGTGCAGCCCGCTGTAACCGCATATCCAGCGTCAACTGCAGAACCGTCTCCCCCGATTGCATCAACCCTTCGGGCACCTCCGCCGCCAGCAACTGTCCATACCCATCACGCGGGATCGTCACGGGTTGCACTACTCGCTCCAACACCTGCTGTTGGGAATATTCCAAGCCCGCCTGTCCTCGGTGATCCAGATCAACATACCCCACCACTTCCGCCGCAATCTCCTTTTGGGGATAGATCCGTTGCCGTTCACTGACCAATTCCAATCCATCGATGTAGAGAGCCTGGATCTGATCCGCCACTTCCACAGGCACCCAACGCTCTAGGCGAATAGCTGCTTCAGCCTTCTCGGTGAGCCGTTTCTGCAGATCCTCTGGAGTGCGATCTAACAAGGAGGCTAGGGCTGCAGCAATCTCCGAGGCAGGTTGCTTGAGTAAAGTTGGATGAGCCCAAAGGGTATAGACAGGTCGATCGACGGCCAGCAACTCCGCTTGTTGGTCCAGCACCGAGCGGCGATCCACGATCGATCGGCGGGGAATAAAGGGTCGCAGTTGAGCCCGTTGCTGAGCCTCAGCCCGTTCCTGCAAGATCTCAGCCTGGATCACCTGGAGTTGCACCATCCGGCCCCCCAAGGCGATTAACCCCAAGATCAGCACCAAACCCATCAACCAGATTCGGAGCTGCAGCTGACGTTCATGAGGGGTTTTCCAGCCCAGGGCATTGCCCATCCATTGGTGTAATGAGAACGATCGGGGGGAATCAAGCGGGACGGCGAGGGGGCTGGACTGCCGCGCCGATCGAGATGCTGATCGGTGGAGTGCGGTTGATGGTCGAGAGGTTGAAACGAGCGATCGCCCCGTTCTCGTGCCAGAGGTCTGGGGTGATCGAGATCGGGAACGGGATGGGGACGATCGTTGCCGCCGTGTCATGGCCTCACCTGTATCGGTCGTTGGGTCAGGTCAATGGTTACGACTACCTAGCTGACAGTGTATGCGGTGGGTTCGATCCTGTCTCTAGTTGCTGGCTGAGGGAAAGCACAGCAAATCGGTAGGGGAACATTTCAGATCGCCTCAGGGGGTGCATTTCCCTAGAAACATGGCTAAACTACCCCTTTAGAACCCCATTCAGGCTTGTCTGCACTCACCCTGCCGCGATCTGGCTTAAGGGAACTTGGGTCAAGTTCAATCCGGATCCGATCGTGACGCGAAACGTGAGTCGGCGGCGCTGCCTCAGAAGGCCAATGCGTGTATGAGAGTGGTTGTTACCAGTGTTGATGGGAGCCTGCTTGATCCGGAAACACAGGGATGTGGTCCGGCTCGGCAAGCACTGGCAGCGCTGGAGCGACGCTCAATCCCCCTGATCCTGGCCAGTCAACGAACTCGTGCTCAGTTGGAAGAAATCCGCCACCAATTGCACCTGGAACACCCGTTCCTGAGTGAAAATGGCATGGCGATCTACCTGCCGGAGCAGTATTTCCCGGAGAGCATCCTGGATCAAACCTGGCAACACCAACCGCCCTACTACGTTCGAGCCCTTGGCTTACCCTATGCCAATTTACGCCAGATCTTACAGGCGATCCGGGCTGAATTGCAGGTGGATCTTGTGGGGTTTGGTGACTGGAGAACGGAGGAGTTAGCCGTGGCCCTGGGCATTACCCCGAAGGCAGCGGAGCTAGCTCAAGATCGAGAATACAGTGAGGTATTCAGCTATGCCGGGGATCCGGAGCGGTTGCAGGTGACATTACAGAATCAGGAGCAGGACTTAGGTGGCTTTCGATTTGAGTTGAAGCCGTTTGCACCTGCGATGGCTTGGCCGACGTCGGATCTGAGTCAGTGGTTTCTAACCGCTTGGGCTACCGGCCAGGAAGTTGAGAGTGCCTTGAGTATGGCCACCCGGATCTTGCTGAGCTGCTATCAGCGGCATTTGGGTACGGTCGTGTCCTTAGGGATCGGCAGCCGTCCTGAAGATCGAGGGTTTCTGGCTCATGTGCGCCGGAGAGTCGTTTTACCGGGTCCACATCAGGATCAGGTTTGGACAGGTGAAGAAGAAGGCTGGCGACGCGCAGAATTGCCGGGACCAGAAGGTTGGAACGAAGCTGTGTTGACGTGGTTGGAGGAGACCGATCATGGTGGTGATGAATAACCCTAGGGGTGGACGCTCTGGCTGGATGAGCTGGGTCGGTGTGATCTGTTGTGTGACAGTTGGACTCGTTGGCGTGGAGATCCCGCAAGCATGGGCAGAGCCTCCTTTGAAGCTGCTGACAGGTCAAGCCAGTGTCCCTCAACTGAAGGAAGATGGCATCCGCTATATGCAATTGGGCTTTGAGTCGCTGGCGGTTGAAGCCTTCAGGAGCGCTCTGCATCTGGAAGATCAAGCCGGTCTGATCCCCAGTCAGTGGGATCCGGATGTGCCCTTTAATCTGGGTTTACTCTACGCCGAACAGGGAAATATGAGGGGAGCCCGCTCCATGTTTCAACGGTCAGTCGAGGCTGATCCCAGCAGTTTCAAAGCACATTATCAATTGGGCCTAGCTAACTTGCAATTGGGGGATCATGAAGCCGCGCGCCAACAATTTGAGTTGTTGATGGCCTCTTCACCTCCAGATCCTCAAGTCCAGACCCATGTTGCTGCTCTGTTGGCTGCTCTCGATGCTCCTAAAGCTCCCCAGTCTGAAGCTGCAGCGCAAGCCGATCCCGAAGCCGATCTCGAATCTGTTGATCCAAGCCTTGAGACAGGATCGGAGCTACCGGAACAACCGGATCAAGGTGAATCCGCTCAGTTATTGCTGGACGATCAAGGCGAAATTGAGATCGTTCCTTCAACAGATGAGGAACCCGCAGGAGAAGCCAGTGCTGTCGAATCGGAAGAGGATCTCGATGATCCAGATGCTGCAGAATCCACCCGTCCAGAACGGGGTTTGACCTTGGATCAGATGACTGAACAGATTAACCGCAAATAAGTCGATCATGCCTGTCTGGAATCAAAGTCCAGGTCTTGCGACAACTCTTCAGGATCTGGACTTGCTGCAGGTAGTGGGGACAAGGATCTCAACTCATTTAAGCTACTTTTTTAGCAACTATGGAAGAGATCTCTCACGGCCAGAAAGATCTTGAAAAATCTTATCTGTTGTCTAATCGAATTCCCTATTCAGTGGGATTCGGTTTTGCTGTTGCAGACGGATCTTCCTGCGCCGATTGATCTGTTGTTGAGCTCTCTGAACCTTTAGATTCCTCTGATGCTTCTGAATCCGATGGATCAGGGCGGAAGGGAGCTAGGGCAGCGTCCAAAGAGGTTTGTAGGGTTAAGAATTTTTCTAAACGGACCAGCTTCAGAGTCTGAGTCACGCGAGCATTAGTGACAATTTGCAGCGACCCAGAGTTATTTTGCAGCTGTTTGGCCACTTGGACCAGTGCTCCAACCCCAGAGCTATCCAGGAAATCGATCCCACTCAGATCGAGAATGACATGACTTGGGCCTTCCTCAATATACTTGCTCAGCACCTTGACAAACACAGGTTCTGAGAAGGCATCCAGCAATCCAGTCAGACGGAAGACCTGACAGGAGTCGTTGATCGTGTCGTGACTCCCGCGCAAACTGACGGTCAGTGATAACGGTTCCGGAATAGCGACCCCCTCCTGGTATGACGACTAACGGGCGGGTTGACCCCCAAGAGTCTTTCTACCATACAAAACTCAGTGGGGATAGCTTAACACTGCATCCAACTCGTGAACATTACAAAAGGTAGTGATTCCCGTTTTGATTTGATCTGAATTCGGATCCATGAGAGCAGGTGATGAGGCACTCTGTTCCCTGAGGGCTTCCCAAGACCACTGGACTCAGTGCTAATCCAATCCTTGCGATGTATTATTTTCACCCAGTGTTGTGTCTAGCTGGATATACTCAGTGCAACAGAAAGCTTGACTTAATTGGCTGTGGATTGCTTGGTAAGGGCTATCCTAGAGAAGTCAGCTTGCAGTCTTAGGGAGGCTATGAGAATGATTCAGATCACCTTTACTCCAGAAGAG
>CAZONZ010000376.1:1804-4225 GCA_964581005.1 uncultured bacterium | reverse complement strand
TCCTGAATGATGAAGGGTCCATTAACCATACCCTGACTCTCTCATTAACCCATCGGTAACCCGATCAGTGTACAAAGATAAATAAGAATCCTTGTGGTTCCTGTTACAGCCTGATGTTCCCTGATCTCTCCCTTTGTCTTATGACTTCTCCCTTAGATAAATCTCCCTCCCAGGGATTCCAAGATCTGCGTAATCTGGTTCACCAAGCCTTAGCAGATCGCGTGTTGACCCGTGCTGAGCAACAGCAAATTATGGCTGCGATCCTGGACGATAACTATGTTTCCTGGGAAGAACAACAGCTGTTGGAAGATATTGCTGAGCAAATTCGCCAAGGCCAGATCCAAGTGGTGGATTGAGAGCCAATCTGAGTTTCGATCGACACCAGCATAAATTCAGTTGTCAGATCAAAAACTTGGTCTAGGATGAGGGACGAGCAGTTCTGTTCGGCTCTGTGTCTAATTCTCAGCTATGACGGGCATTCCGATCCAGCGTTACGACCTCTTTGTGCAGGCCTCGCGGTTGATTCAGCGCTATCGGCAGCTGACACCGGAAGTCCGACCTGTTGGAATTGAAGTTGCCCTGGCCATTCAGTTTCACCGAGCCCAAGATCATCCCAAAACTGAGCAGCAACTCCCCTGGGTGGGATCCTCGCATGGAATGCCTGCAGATCGAGTTGCCCAGGACATTTGTGATCCGTTTTACACAAAATCACATCCCCATTTGCCCACGCTCCCCTCTGGCTTGGGGGGGATCCCTGGCGAGCCTTTAGTGTGGCCGTTATTTAACCAAGGGGATAATGGCTTGATCCAGCCAATGGCTCCAAGTCGGTTGGGGGGAAACTTGACTGAGCGGCGCTGGTTAAAAGGCTGTAACAGTCAGGAAGGGATCGGGTGTCATGCCTTGGCTTCTCATTTGTGGCAGGATGAAAAATTTCTGGCGGAGGATCGGGATCTATGCCCATTTCGCCTTTACGATGGCCGCTATCCCTTGACGGTGGATCAGGGGCGTCAGACCTGTGGGTTTGATGATCATCCCTGTGGGTGGCAGGTGGGTCTGCCGAAAATGCTGCAGGTGGTTGGACGGGGCAAGCAGGCAGAAGTGCTGCAGGCAGAGTGGACAGAGGCCATGTGGTCGATGTTGATCCCTAGCCATCGTCCACTGCCGGTCTATCCGCTGATCGTCGTGCTGTATTTTGGCCATGCCACCTTGCCACGGGGGCGTCAACAGATTACCCCTGAAGATCTGCGGGCTGATTTGGATATGCCGATCCGTCAGTTTCGATCCCTCTTTGAACAAAATCCTGATAGTCCGTTGAATCGACAGCTGTTGAATTGGGCTGAACAACCCCCGATGGATTGGGAAAACCCGCCGAAAGGGTGGCAAATGCCGCCGCTGTTGCATCATCCGGCAGGGGGACGAGTCGTGATCGATCCGGATGAGCGGCCTCAATTTCGAGGGAGCGGGTTGCCAGCGGGTGCCAGTCCTGATCCATTAATGGCAGAACGGCGGCGGCGGCGACAGTTGAAGCGGACTGAACAGCATCGAGAGATCTTGCATCAATTTCGGCGCTGGTTTCGGTTAGCGGGTTTGGAAGTCCGCGAAGATCAGTATTACTTTGATTTTTTAGCTGTCGCTGATCACTCTGTGATTCTGGCGGAGGTAAAACTGCTCTATCAACAGGATCTAGCGGAAAGTATTCAAGAAGTTGTTGGGCAGTTGCTGTTTTACGAGCGGTTTGGGATCTATCCCTGGGTAGAACAGGGCTATCACGTCTATAAGTGCGTTGTCTTCGATCGCCCCCTGCCAGGAGAATACATTGATTTTCTGTTTGATTTAGGGATCTATTCGTATTGGTTAACCGAAGGTCATATGATCGATGGCCCTGAATCCTCCTTGCGGATCTTGCGTCAAATGGAAGTCCAGATCTGTACTGATCTAGAGCTTGATGATGTATCTTAGTGTTTTTGTTGATCAAGCCAGTTTGTTCACATTAGGATGCAGTTTGGCTAGATTAGTATAGTGATCTGAATCTTCCTTAGTTCCTCTGCAGGAGCTAAAGCACACTATGACAGGAATGACCCTGATCTATAATGCTCACGATCAAGCATGGTGGTATTTCCATGAGCCCATTCAAGTTATCAAGACATCGATCCTGACCGAGGTTCTGCCCCTGCTTGATCGTATTGATCAGAAGGTTAAAGAAGGATTCTACGCAGTCGGCTTTCTCAGTTATGAAGCTGCTCCTGCTTTAGATCCTGCCTTTTCAGGGCTGATCCAACATCATCCTTGGGGTTCTGATAACGGGTCTGACTTTCCCTTGATCTGGTTTGGTCTATATCCCGATCCTGAACTCCTAACCCTACAACAGTTTGCTTCTCTCCATCCGATCCAACCCTATCATTTAGGATCTTGGAAATCTTC
>CAZONZ010000376.1:0-1704 GCA_964581005.1 uncultured bacterium | reverse complement strand
AGTTTGCTTCTCTCCATCCGATCCAACCCTATCATTTAGGATCTTGGAAATCTTCGATCACGTTTAGTCAATTTGAGGATCGTTTTAATAAGATCAAAGCCTATATTGCTCAGGGTGAAACCTATCAAGTCAATTACTCGTACCGTCTCCAAGCTCAATTCAGCGGAGATCCTTACCATCTTTTCCTGGATCTTGTTCAGGCTCAACAGCATGGCTATCCTGCACTTCTCGATCTTGGCAAGTATGTGATTTGTTCTGCCTCACCAGAGTTATTCTTGACTCAGACTGGAACCCATCTTCAAGCTAAACCGATGAAGGGAACCGCTCCCCGATCGTTAACCTCTGATGAGGATCAACAACAAGCTGAGTGGTTAAAACAGTCAAGTAAAAATCGAGCTGAGAATATCATGATCGTTGATATGATCCGCAATGATCTGGGTCGAATTGCCCGTTGGGGTAGCGTTCACGTTCCTGATCTCTTTAGGATCGAGCGCTATCCCACCCTCTGGCAGATGACCTCTACAGTTACCGCAGAATCAGACTGTTCTTTCCGTCAAGTGATCCAATCTCTTTTCCCGTGTGCCTCAATCACAGGTGCTCCAAAAGTTCGCACGATGGAGATCATTGCTGAGCTTGAATCCACTCCTCGCAAGGTGTACACGGGATCAATTGGCTATATCACTCCTACAGGATTGACTCAATTTAATGTTGCGATCCGGACATTGCTAATTGATCAAGAAGCTCACTCTGCTGAGTATGGTATTGGAAGTGGGATCACATGGGAGTCTGATTGTGATCAAGAGTATCAAGAGTGCCAAGTTAAAGCAACAATCTTGAACTATAAATGCCCTATGTTTTCCCTGCTTGAAACACTACGATGGGATCCTGATCAAGGCTATTTCTTATTCAACAGCCATCTGGATCGTCTGCAAGCCTCTGCAGAGTATTTTGATATCCCTCTAGATGGTGATCAATTGAAGCAGGATCTCTTAGAGACCGCATGTGCATTTGATCAACAATCACGCAAGATCCGAATCCTAGTGCATCAAGATGGAAGGTGGGATCTTGAGCTAAGTTTGCTCCATTCGCAGTTGTGTTTGAATCCAAATGATCTGAAACCTTCAAGTAACTCGTCTTTGAAGATCAACCCTTGTCAAGCTCGGCTGAGCTACAATCCTGTTGATCGAAGCGATCGGTTTCTCTACCACAAAACGACTCATCGACAGATCTATGATCAGGCTCTCCAATCTCATGCTCCTTGTGAAGACGTGCTGCTGTGGAATAGAGATCACGAGCTTACAGAATACTGTTTTGGCAATCTAGTTGTAGAAATAGAAGATCAATATTTTACACCTCCCGTCTCATGTGGACTTCTGCCAGGAACCTTTCGATCATATCTTTTGAATAAGGGCCAAATTAAAGAGCAAACGATCAAATTAGATCAGTTGGCTTCTGCTAGCCATCTTTTCCTGATCAATTCGGTACGCGGTTGGCAGCTTGTGCAGTTATTGACGATGGATCAATGAACCGATCTGGTTTCTCTGTTCTACCAGGATCGTGAGGACCAGAAGCGGACCGAGCTAGCTGTGGAGAGGGTCAATAGTTTGGGCCGCTGTAGCAGGGATCCCAGTCAAAATGCCCTGAATTATGGGATATAGTCGATTTACCGCAAGTTGCCAAGTTGCTTGACAGTTATCAACAAAG
>CAZONZ010000375.1:0-4237 GCA_964581005.1 uncultured bacterium | reverse complement strand
GAAGAGGGGAAGGAAGAGGGGAAGGAAGAAGTAGCCTGCACCATGCTCACGGAAGGACTCGATCCCCTGCAGATCAGCCGATTCACTGGACTGTCACTGGAACGGATCCACCAACTTCAGACAGAGCAGGTATGAATTAATGTGTTGATTTATGTTCTGCTGAGAAGCCGAAATGGCTCAGGTTGGTTTGGGCTAAGTCTGAGGAGTTGTTTGGTTATGAGGATCAAAGCAATATACCAATATACTATTCATCAGTGACTTTGAACTGACGGCCCGTGCAGAAGAGAAACAAGAAACGCTCCACCGGGTAGCGATCAATCTCCTCAAAATGGGTCTTGATCCCCATCAGATTATCCAAGCTACGGGCCTATCTTTAGAACAGGTTGAGTTAGAACAGGTTGAGCAACTTCAAGCTGAGATCGACGGGACAAACCAGTAGGATCCTGATTGCACAATGAGAAGGAACGCAAGATACCACATCCCCTAAGAAGTTCGGATCTGGACAGGCATCACGAGATACCGTAGCTGCATAGCACCGATCGGCTGCCAGACTGCAGGTTGAGTGGGACCGTTCAATTGAAGTTTTACCTCCTGAGTGTTGATCACCTTCATCGCTTCCAGCAGGTATTTAACATTGAAGGCGATCTCTAAATCCTCTCCAGTTAACTGGATCGGCAAGACTTCTTCACCGCTCCCAACTTCAGGCGCTTCTGCACTGATCTGCAAACTCGATTCGGCACCGTTGAAACTAAATTTCACAATATCGTTTTTCTGAGCAGCAAACACAGCAACCCGTTCTAAGACTTCGATCAAGGGCTTACGCTCGATCGTCACCGTGCGATTAAACGTGGTCGGGATCAGGCGGTTGTAGTCAGGATATTGACCTTCTAGGAGGCGACTGGTGATCAGGTGGTGCTCCAGACCAAATTGAACCTGACTGGAGTCAAATTGAAGCGTTAGGGTTGGGGCAGATTGATTATTTAAGATCCGTTCTAATTCTTTCAACGTGCGGGCTGGGATCGTGAAGGCCAGTGGATCCGGTGGCAGTTCCACAGGCTTTCCGTCTTCGTCAGGTAGGAGTAAAACCTTGACCGTAGCTAAGCGGTGGCCATCCGTAGCCGCAAATTCGAGGGCTGGATCCTCTTCGTTCAAAAATTTGACATGGACGCCGGTCAAGATCTGCTTGGTTTCATCGTGGGAGGCTGAAAACAGAGTCTGGCTGATCCCCTGCAATAACCCCTCCACCTGCAGCTCAACCTTTTCGGCACCCAGGATCTCCGGAAAACTGGGATAGTCATCTGCTGCCAGCCCTCGCACTTGCGACTGCCCGGATCCCCAACTCAGGGTCATGGGGCTATCCGGATCGCTTTGATCAAGGCTGATTTGGGTATTGGGGAGACGGGTGACAATCTCGTTGAGAAGACGAGCCGGGAGGGTGGTGCGGCCTCCGGTTTCGATCTGGGCCGAGAATTCGCTGCGGATCCCCAGGTTCAGATCGAAGGCCGTCAAGGCCACGTAACCCGTTTCAGCGTCAGCCTCTAGCAGCACGTTCGCCAAGATCGGCATGGCTGCACGATTGGCTACAGCTCGGCCCACTAAGCCCAGATTTTGATTCAACTCGGCTTGAGCGCACACCAGCTTGATCGAGCCGGACGCAGGAGCTGACGAGGTGCTGACGGGAGATGAGCTAACAACCATGACCAACGATCCGATGCAGCGTGGACATGCAAATCCTAGCTTGCTCCGGCAGCGTTGATCTCGATTTGCCCAACTGACCTCGAAAAAATTTTTTCCGCCTTTACAAGATCTATCTACTACGGTCTTTTTTTAAGATCTTTGATCTGTAGTAGTAGTAGGGGCTGTGGAAACTGTGGAAAAAGGTGCTAGGATCTTCTCCCGCTCAGCGATCCAACCCTGTCAGAGGCTGTGGAAAAAATGTGGAAAAAGTGGGCAGTTTTCCACAGGGTATTTATACCTGTTAATAACTAGGGGTGGTTTTTCACAGGTTTTCCCCAGAAAATCGGGGTTTTCCACAGGTTTTCCACAGGTCAATTGTCAGGAAACTCTGACAGATTTAGAATTCTTAACACAGAACTAGTGTTTGATCCTTCGAGTTTGCTGCTGGAGACTCTAGATGTGACTAGCGGATCATGGAATCTGGATTCTGTCAAGAGGCTAATTCTAGTTTTTCCCCAGATTTTCAGATTTTGGTAGTCCGGATCACTCTACTTCCCAAAACCGCAGTTTGATCCCAATACTCAACTCTGGGATCCTGTCCGATCGTTTACTCCTGCCAGAGCTTGAGACATCGGCTAGGGATCCTCGCCAGGGATCCTAAGGTTTTGGAGAGGACAAGCGAGGGTCTAGAGTCAGGATCTAGCGGGAGCAGCACTAGCATTTGGGATCCTGGCACTCATCAAAACCGTTGAAACTCTGGCCGATCCAAGTCGTAATCTCGCTGCTCCATCAGATCTTCATCCGTGGAATAGATGGTGCGAGAGGGATCTACAATTGTCTCGTCAGCCAAACTGTCAGCAAATTCTAGCTTCCGTTGCAAGTCTTCCGAGGGATCTTCAAGCTGAGTGTGCCAGGTTTGTCGCTGTTGGTTCCGCTGCGTGACTCGTTGATTGCGCCATTGTAGGGTAAACCAACGGATCCCTGGCACGATCAAGCAGAAGGTTCCATACAAGACCAATAGCCCCATCAAATTGCTGACAAATCCTACTCCTGCTGCAGCCAGTGACTGAGGACTGATCGCTAAAAAGAGGAACCAAGATCCCAAAAAGTTCGCAGCTGCAAAGATCCCGGCCAAGGTCAGCTGACCGGACGGAGCCTGACTAAAGGACCAAAGCTTTTCCTCTAAAACGGATGGGATCCTTCTCTGCCGACGCTCTGCTGCCGCGATCTGCAGTTCTGGAAAGCGGTAGACAATATCCCCAGCTTCACTCACTTCAGGTTGTCCATCAAACCGGACCAGGATCGGCAGCATGTAGTCTTCGTATTCAAGTTGATCGGAACTCGGATCGATGTCCAAATACGGCAGGACTTGTTCACCTGTGATCACGCCTTGATGCTGTCTGATCAGATTGCCAATTAGTTGATAACGGTGTTGATCCAGATCGGCATTGGGATTGCCATCGCCGAACAGCAGCGAGTAAACGGCCTCCAGAAAGTTCATGTTTTGGGTGTCTCGATCTCGACGTTGACGGGATCGGCGTGACTGGATCTCGCGGGATCGGTAGTCTCTGTCGTCGTAATCATCCCAGTAGTAGACAGGAGACCAAAAGGGATTGCCAAACCAAAGATTCGGAACCAGGAACATGTTAAATCCACCGCCTCGATCGTTATCCCGGCTATCGTTGTTTTCTCCACGAGAGGCTGTCATTAAGGCAATGATCGCAACCACAATGATCACGAATTCAATGATCATGAAGATACCGAAGGAGATCCGGAAGCCGTACAGGAACCAGTTCCAGAGTTTGCGTCGCCATCGAGTCCATCGATCCTGCTGGAGTTTGGCGGCGAGGATCTGGCGGAAGCGAGGGGTAAAGACATAAGCGATGTCACCCTGATCGGTCACGTGCAAATGACCCCCTGCGACTTGGGCAAGGGAGAGCAATTCCTGTTTGGCTTCGGAGAGCGTCAGACCTGTGTTGGCAGCGACATCCCCTAGAGTGACCCGGAAGTCCAGTTGCTCAACCGTATCCATTACCAGTGTGCGAGTCATAGGTTCCCCCTTTGATGATCACAGGCTGCTCACAAGTTTGATTCCGTGCTTCTGAGGCTCTCGATCCAGAGCGGAGCTGGATTGGATCCAGAACCCATTGATCCTACGATTGGGAATCCCGGTGATAGCTGTGGACCCTTTTGATCCCAATTCCGGTAACTGACAGGATCAAATTCTGCAGCCTTATGTCTGATCTTGGCCTACTTGTGCCTCTAGCGGGGATCGGTGTTCAGTCGATCTCAAGTTTCCTAGAGAGTTTGACGGATCCAGATAGCTGGTTTACGGATCAGCGATCGGCCAAACAGGCTCCTCAACCTGCGATCCGGAATACTCTAACCAGGCTCGCCAGAAAATGTAGATCGCCAGGATCGCCAGGAACCCACGAAACAATAAACTCACGGTCCGATCGGGCAGCTTGGGCAAGATCCGGGTACTCAACTGAGCTCCGCAGAATCCCCCTGTACCTAAGATCACTCCCTCCACCACCAGCACATTCCCCGCCACGGTATG
>CAZONZ010000374.1:0-4244 GCA_964581005.1 uncultured bacterium | reverse complement strand
CACCGTCTCACAGATAAATTGCAGCTGTCGATTTTGGATCAAGGCTCCCGGTAACAATCCAGTCTCAACCAGGATCTGAAACCCATTACAGATCCCTAAGACCTGCTTGCCTTGATCAGCGTGATCTTGTACTGCTTGCATGATGGGCGCAAACTGAGCGATCGCTCCGCACCGGAGATAATCCCCATAGCTAAATCCACCAGGCAAGACCACAACATCAATGTCCTCAAGTGTGGTTTCGGTATGCGCGATCATTCGAGTGGGGCACTGCAGCAACCCTTGAGTGATCGTCACAACATCCCGATCACAGTTGGATCCGGGAAACACCACAACTCCAAACGTACAACGGCTCATACGCTCACCGTCCTAATTCAATATCCTGAAGCTACAGCGACAGGGTTCATCTCGACTCGATAGTTTTCGATCACTGGATTCACTAGCAACTGCTGACACATCTGATCAACTTGATCTTGAGCATGGGTGGCATCGATCGCCTCTAGTTGGAGCTGGATATACTTGCCGATGCGGAGGTGATCGACTTTGGCATAGCCCAACTGCTGCAGACTGGCTTGCACAGCTGTCCCGGCTGGATCCAGAATCGAGGGGCGTAGGGTAATGTAGATTTGAACCTGAAATTGCATAAAATAGTCAGCTGAAGTCCTATCAGTTTAGCAGGGAAGGCAATGGATACTCTTCGGATCTGGGCTGTAGCCCACAATGTCTTTCGGGAAACCATCCGTGATCGGATTCTCTACTTTATTCTGGTCTTTTTCCTGATTATGGCAGGCGCTGTTCTCCTCCTACCAGAGATCTCCAACGCGGCTCATGCCAAAATTACTCTTGATTTAGGGTTAGCGCTGATCAATTTTATTGGGTTGATCGTGGCTATTTTTATTGGCACAGGACTGGTTAATAAAGAGATTGAGAAACGGACAGTCTTTGTGCTAGTGGCTAAACCCTTGAGTCGGGCTGAGTTTATTATTGGCAAGCATCTGGGCTTAGTCGCCTTGCTGTCTGTGCTGGTGCTGGGCATGACCCTGATCTTCTTCGGACTGGCGTTGACCCAACAGCAGGATCTGCCGCTGATCTCAATGAGTTGGGCTGTGATCTTTGTGGTGTTGGAGCTCTCACTTGTGGTGGCTGCAGCGTTGATGTTTGGGGTATTTACCTCGACCTTGCTGGCGATCCTTTATACCATTGGGATCTACATAACAGGACACTTTAGTCGAGCCTTACTGGAATTGGGCCAATCGATGGAGGGTGGACTTCTGAAACCTGTGCTTGAGTTTCTCTACTTGATCTTGCCGGATTTGGAACGGTTGAATCTCAAAAATGATGCCGTGTATGGACAACTCCCCTCCATCAGTGAATTAGCTACTCACGCAACCTACAGCGTGATTTATACTGTGATGCTGTTACTGATCACGATCTTGGTGTTTGCTCGTCGCCAGTTTTAGGGGGTGGGCTGATCGTGAGCCACGTTTTCATCTGCCACAGGAGTTTTGTATGATCATCTATACCTTCCACACCCCTGAACTGGTGCCTCCCTTGGCTTCGGCAGGTGAGTCGAGTGGATCGGCTATCTCGTCCCCAGACTGCACGATTGTGGTGGATGTTTTGCGAGCAACCACAACGATTGCAACGGCGCTCGCGGCTGGGGCAGATGGGGTGCAAGTTTTTTCGGATCTAGACGAACTCCAACGAACGGGATCAGCTTGGCCGGCGGGGGCACGACTATTGGCTGGAGAACGAGGCGGGCAAGCGGTGGCCGGGTTTGATCTGGGTAATTCCCCGCTGGACTACACACGCGAACGGGTGGCTGGAAAACGGATCTTTATGAGCACAACCAATGGAACTCGTGCCTTACAGCGGGTCCAGTCAGTACCTGTGGTGATCACAGCAGCTCTGGTCAATGTTGGGATCGTGGTGGAATTTTTGCAGCAGCACTCGTTTGAAACCCTCTGGATTGTTGGATCGGGCTGGCAGGGAGCCTATGCGCTTGAAGATGCTGTCTGTGGGGGAGCGATCACGGATGCCTTACAGACCGCAGGGTTCATCATCCAACCAGGGAATGATGAAACGATCGGGGCGGTGGCGCTCTATCGCCAATGGCAGGATGATCTGGTGGGATTGTTGCGGCAGGCGAGTCACGGTAAGCGCTTGTTGGCCCTGGGATCCCAATACGATCAAGATCTGATGTACTGTGCCAATTTGAATTCAGTGTCGGTACTACCTCGCCAAAAGGAACCCGGTTTGTTAGTGGCCTAACTGAGGCGATGGCAAGGGCTGGGATCTTCTTATCGCTCAACACGTTCAGCTGAATGATCAACTAGGGCTAGAGGATCCGCAGGGTTTGCATCGATCGGTCTAGCCCTTTAGCCCTTTGTAATACGTTTGCAATACGTTGTGCTTCAGCTCATCTCAGCAAACTCTAGATCTGAGCCATTCCGACGTCGCTCAGGGAATGCTTGAGTGGCCTGCCGTCATCTTGAACTGGAGTGAGGCTGATGGATCAGTCGCCAGGTTGTGGGGAGCAGCGAAGACGCGATCAGATTCTTGATGAGATCTCCGGGCAAGAAGGGGAGGACACCCATAGCCAAGACAGCTTGGATCCCAATCGGCTCGCCTGTGATATTTAACCAGACTCCTAGCCAGGTGGCTCCGCTGAGAAAGATCAGACCACTACAGAGCAGCATGGAGGCC
The DNA here is from genome assembly GCA_964581005.1 of uncultured bacterium. GTDB lineage: Bacteria > Cyanobacteriota > Cyanobacteriia > Thermostichales > Thermostichaceae > CAZONZ01. The sequence continues at coordinate 1,541 of CAZONZ010000374.1, read as the reverse complement.
ATCATTTTAACTAGATTGCGATCAGAGCCAAACCGCTCCACCAGGTAGCCAATCAGCCCAGCCGCTAGCGGGAATGAGAGCAAATAGCCTCCGGTTGGTCCCCAAAGGTGAAGGATCCCAGCTCGTCCCCCGGAGAACACAGGGAGTCCTGAGGCTCCTTCCACCAGATAGGTCATGACAGCTAGAAATCCTAGTCGTCCCCCTAAGGTTGCTCCGACCAGCATCACCCCCAGAGTCTGACCTGTGATCGGAACAGGGGTAAACGGTAGTGGAATAATGATCTGAGCCATAATCGCCAAAACCAAGCTGCCCATCAGGATCAGGGTAAGGCGTTGGAACAGAGTTTGTTGGGGGATCAGCCACTGCGCAAGAGGGGGATGCCAGGAAACAGGATCAGAACGCATAACTCATCCAAACGTTAGACTTAAAAATCTTATCGCTAGATCTAACCCTCTGGGATCACGAGCTTGCCGATCAGTGGAGCTACCCCCCCTGCACCTAACGTGCCCTCTGCTGATACCATCCGGAGATCAGTAGTCATCGCTGTCATAGCCTAAGATGGGTAAGTCAGCCCTTTGATTTCTCAAGTCTGATCTGCTACTTCTATCAATTGTTTCCATGACTCACACCACTAAGCCCCAACTCACTCTTCAGGAGTTTCTAGCTTCTCCCCACAGTGAGTCTCGATCGGAGTTCATTCATGGAGAGGTTGTCCCCAAAGTGTCCCCCAAGCGATTTCACTCTCAAACTCAGTCAGAGCTTTTGGTTTTACTGAAGATATGGGGCGATAGCAAGGGTGAAGTTGGAGTGGAGTGGTCTGTAACACTTCAACGGCAGGGTGAAGATTGGATCCCTGTACCGGATCTATTGTTTGTCTTTAATGCTAAGTTACCCGATACATTGGGCAATGATCCTTGTCCAGTTGCACCAGATTTAGTGGTTGAAATTATCTCCCCTGGACAACGTTTTGGCGAGATGACTGAAAAAGCACTTGATTATCTGAACGCTGGTGTTGGCAGAGTTTGGATTCTTGATCCAGAAACCCAATCCATCACAGTATTTGCTGCTGATACGATCCCAAAACTGTATCGTGGTGATAGCCCTCTCACAGACTCAATGTTCCCTGGTTTAGAAGTGACTGCTTCCAAGATATTCGCTAAAATCAGCCGATCAAAGAACTCAATTCCTAAAAGCGATCCGAGAAGCTCAGAAAATCAAATAATTGAGTGACGGTCAGATCGTGCTGGCTTAACTCGTTCAGCAAGGGTAGATCATCGGCATCTTGCAACGTTGCTGGGGCACGGTTTCCCTGAAATGTAAACACGATTCTCTCGTATGGATCGACGCAACTCTGTAAATGCGTAGGCTACCTGCTTGGCCTCTCCCCATTGATTGATCTGAGTGACGAGGCTGGTTTGGAGCTTGCTATGTTTGCCTTGGGGCATCGGTTTCTGATGGGATCGTCCGTCAACATATTCACGTGCAGGATCAGTCTCTGGTAAATCGAGAAACTCCTCCAGAGTCATCAACTGAGTCGGTAC
>CAZONZ010000373.1:0-4248 GCA_964581005.1 uncultured bacterium | reverse complement strand
CCTAACGTTTCCTTTCTCTCTTGTGACCAGTAAGCCTCGATCCCCATCAGGATCCTCATCACGATCCATGTCTTCCCCGTTAGCGGCCCCATCCTTGGCCCGTCAGTTAGCCCTGACAACTTTACGCTACATAGATCAACAGGATACCTATGCCAATATTGCGCTCGATCGCATCCTCTCCAGAGGATCTCCACCTGGCTGGCAAGCTTATTCAGCCTCTGCAGATCCTGAAGATTCTGAGGTATCTAAAGGAACTCAAGCTGCTGAACCTTACACGATCTCAGCCCAGGATCGGCATTTAGTGACTGAATTAGTCTATGGGATCACCCGCCGCACTCGAACCCTGGACGCGCTGATCACTCGATTTGGATCCAAACCTGCCGATCGACAACCCCCGGATCTGCGTCGGATTCTCCACCTTGGGTTTTATCAACTTTGTTTCATGTCTCACATTCCGACTGCAGTTGCGGTGAGTACCAGTGTTGATCTAGCTCGCTCCCAACACTTAGGCCGATTAACTCAAGTCGTAAACGGGATCCTCCGCTCGTATATCCGCACTCAACCTGAGGATCCACCAAATCCTCCCACACTTGAACAGTTGAATCTTCAGACACATGATCCGATTCAATCGATCGGGATCCTCCACAGCTTCCCTGATTGGCTTGTCCAGCTTTGGTGGGATCAACTGGGATCCACGGAAACAATCGCCTTATGTCAATGGTTTAATCAAACGCCTAAACTTGATCTCCGAGTTAATCAATGGAAAGTGGATCTGGAAACAGTCCAACAAGCCTTAGCTGAGACTGGGATCCAAACAGAACCTGTGGCGGGGATCTCTGGATCTCTGCGACTAGTCGATCATGGGGGCGATGTGACCCAATTCCCTGGGTTTTCGGCGGGATGGTGGACTGTTCAAGATAGCAGTGCTCAACAGGTCGTCCAGATCCTGGATCCCCAGCCTGGAGAGAGGATCCTCGACTGCTGTGCTGCTCCAGGAGGCAAGTCAACCCACATTGCGGAACTCATGCAAAACCAGGGAGATCTTTGGGCTCTCGATCGTCATGCGGGACGGCTGCGCCGAGTTCAAATGAATGCGGATCGCTTAGGACTCACCTGTATCTCCAGTCATGCCGTGGATCTTACAAATCTTGATCTAGGGGTTGATCCGCCTAACCTTCCGGCCTGGGGATCTGCCGATCGGGTGTTGCTTGATGCTCCTTGCTCTGGTTTGGGAACCTTGCACCGCCATGCTGATGCCCGTTGGCGACAGTCCCCAGATCGAATTGCTGAACTTGTTGATCTCCAAGCACAATTACTGGATCGAGCCGCCCATTGGGTCAAGCCGGGTGGGATCCTCGTCTATTCCACCTGTACACTTCATCCCCACGAGAACCAAGCTCAGATTGATCGCTTTCTCAACAAGAACCCTAGTTGGCACCTCAGCCTCGATCCGATTCAAATCTGGCCCCATCGTCAGGATCGAGATGGTTTTTACGTGGCCAAGCTAACTTTTACCTAACCAAGCTGGGAAAAAGTCTTGAACTCAGATCCATGTATCCCGACCCTGAGGCTTTGCATACAGCGCGGGACTTATGTTCTCCCGCTCTTAGCAGTTAAATGGACATCACTGGTTTGAATGACTTGAATTCTGACGGTCTGAATAACGAAGGAGGAACACCCGATGGCACTGAAAACAAGCTTGATCTGGATGATCCGAGGTTATCAAAACGGGATCTCGCCCTTATTGCCTCCGGCTTGCCGATTTTATCCCACCTGTTCGCAGTACATGCTAGAGGCGATTGATCGGTTTGGTCCGCTGCAGGGATCCTGGTTAGGCATTCAGCGAATTGCGCGATGCCACCCCTTTCATCCAGGAGGGTATGATCCGGTCCCAGAACGTTTGGATCAAGAGTCCGAGATCTCCCATCCAGAAGAAAACACCCCCAGTGACAGCGCTGGGAGTGATGCTGGTGCGACCGTGTGTGAGGAGTGAAGACATGCTCCACTGACCTTGAGTCTCGCAAGGATCGCTAGAAACTGTCAGGGCTCAGATCACGAGACTCCGGTGACGGGTGTTACAAGATGACTCAGGGTTTGAGCTTGTATGGGTTCTTTACGCAGGTGCCAATTTTGATCAGTGTCCTTCATGCGTCCTGGGCTAACGGCGGCGCTGGCGGGGAACTGTTGAGGACGTGAGACTTCTGCTGGGGGCAAGGATCGGGAGGGTGAAATGGAAGGAGCTGCCTTGCTCCAAGCCTGGTGATTCGGCCCAGATCCGTCCACCCATTCCTTCCACAATGAGTCGGCAGATCGCTAATCCTAATCCCGTTCCACTGACGGATCGTCGGAGCGAGTTTTCCACCTGATAAAACCGATCAAAGATGGCCTGGAGTCGATTGGCTTCGATCCCTCGTCCGCTATCGGCCACCGTAAACTGAATCGCCTGGATGGGAAGGGTTGAGGATCTGGCAGCAAGCCCATTGGCTCTCGCTCCCGATGATTTGGGGATGTCACAGCGATGGATCGGGAGGAGACGAACCCACACCTGTCCAGTTGCGGGCGTAAATTTGCAAGCATTATCTAAAAGTTGGCGCAACACTTCAACCAGCCATTCCCCATCAGCGCGAACCATGGGCAATCCTGCCGGGATATCCAACATGATCGGGGGCAACACTTCAATCCGACGGCGCACGTTGACGTAACTGACGGCGAGTTCAACACATTCTTCAGGGGAAACAGGTTCAAAATGCCACCGGATCCGTCCACTTTCGAGTTTGGAGAGGGTCAGAAAATCTTGGACGAGTTGCCGGAGTCGTTGGGTATCGTCGAGTGCAGTGTTTAACATTTCTTGGCGGATCTCTGCTGGCATTTCCGGTTCACTCGCAAGCGATTCCAGACAAACCAGGATCGTCGAGAGGGGAGTCCGCAACTCATGTCCAGTGACGGCGATCAGATCGGTTTTGGCTTGATCAAGGGCTTCAAGTTGATGATTCAGTTCGTCTAAATGTTGATAGGCTTCAGCTTGGATCAGAGCGATCCCCACTTGCAGGGCAATCGATTCTGCTAACTCCAAGATCGGTAGGGGCCAAGGTTGCGGATGATCCTGATGGAGTTCCAGCATTCCCAGCAGTTTGCCTTGGTAAAGGATCGGTACGACTAACCAGGCTTGGATCTGAGCTTCTTGCCAGATGGGGGCGATCGATTCCAAATGCGGATCGGTGCTGACGGTTTCGCTGTGGAGGGGCTCGCCCTGTTGCATGGCCGTGAGCAAAAAGGGGTTTTCGGCGAGGGGCCACTGCTGATCCTTCAAGCTGGGGGAATGGGCTTGGCAGTATTCGTATTCGATCCGGACGTGGGGTTGATCGGCTTTGCAACGGTAGACCAAACAACGGCTGACTCCTGCAGCTTGGCCAAGCTCGGTCACGGCAGTCGCTAAAATATCGCGTGGATCGAGAGAACGGCGGATGGTGCTGCTAATGGTGTTGACCAATCGTTCCTTGCGTTCCTGTAATTGGATCGCTTTGTAGGTGCGTTGCAGTTTATACTGACCTGCCTGGAGATACGTGATCAGTCGTTCGGCAAAGGGAGCTGGATTGAGGCTGGCGAGATCGGGGTTGGCATTGGATTCAGGCAAAGTGGCCACGAGATCCCTGCGGACCTGCTGAAGCTCAGCCCGGAGATCGCGTCGATAGCTGAGGATTTTGGGAATGATGGCTTCGAGAGCACGAATGGCAACGGTTCGATCAAAGGACCAGATTCCTTCAAACTGGCGGGCCGGATCCATGTCGCGTTCGGCCAGAGAGCCCAAAGGATTCGTCATGTGAGCTTTGCGTTCCCGACAGATCAAGCAGGTTGCATAGCTGTCATCAATCACGATCAGGTGCCATTCCTGGGTGAGGGGATCTTCTGGATCGAGGGCAATGGTTTCGTAGGGAGTGGATTGGAGGTGAAAACCCGTTTCAGGGAGTGCGAGAACATAGACCTGTTTGGCCAGCCCACTGATCCGACGATACCGACGGGCTTCCTGACGGTAGTAGCGCTCCTTTTGGAAGTTGGCGATCACGATCGGGTTGCCCTGACCGGCTAGCACTTGATCTTCCATGGCATGGCTGAGGGCCACCAACGAAGACTTGAAATAAACTTGTGGGCGCAACTGAGGGAGGGCCGTCAGCAGATCGGCCAAAAGGGAGGTCCGCTTGTTGCGGGATCGGTGGGAAGCAGTCGCAGCCATACGTCTTTATTCTGCAC
>CAZONZ010000372.1:0-4257 GCA_964581005.1 uncultured bacterium | reverse complement strand
CGATCGTGTTACTGGTCCCAAAATCGTTGTCCACAACGGTTATGAAACTAGTCACATATCACCAACAACAGCTAGTTTTTCATTATGCAGGCAAATCGGTGGGATCCATCGTGAGATCCATCGTGGGAATCTGGTCAGTCCTCCTGGGCCTCAAGCCTGTCTTAATCCTCACTTTTGCGAGAGGCGAGTTTGAGCACAGCTTCGACTCTAGCCATGCGTTGCTGCAGATCACTGACCGCAACAATCAGATCCTCATCCGCCGGTTGGAGGGTTCCCGTGAGCAACTCGATCGCTCGTGATACCGCTTCAGTTTTGGTTGTCCCATTAGCTTCAGCCCATTGATCGAGAGCTTGCATGGTTTCTTCCTTGAGCCAAATATTGAGGGCTCGTCCTTTGCGATTGGGTGGCATAGGGCCTCGGAACTCTGAATCTGATCATGCCCCTCTAGCCCCTCCTGTCAACCGGATTGGGTCTGATAGGATGAGAGTATCACCGCACACGATGGCAGATCTTCGTCATGGATCCATGCGACAAGCAATGTGACAGTCAACACAGCAACCACTGCGACAACCAGCGTGATTATCAACCTGATTATCAGCGTGATTATCAATGTGACTATCAGCGTGACATGAGTCCGACAGTGTCGATACCGCCCAGCTATTCCACAGAGTTATCCGGTTCTGAGGCTCAACTGCTAGGCCTCTATGCTGATCCGATCCTGCCCCACCCTCGTCAGCTCTACGATCCCTACCCTCAAACGTATTCCCAACGCGATATTGAACGGATCCTCTACATTGAAAAGCTAACCCGCGATCTGAGTGTCAATCTGGCCGGAGTTGAAGAGATCAGCCACCTGCAACAGGAATTGGAGCAGCGCAAGCAGAAGATGCAACGGGAGATTTTCCGGTTACATGATCAAATCGAACAGCTAGAACATCAAATTGGGAGTAATTAGATCAAGAAGATCAAGAGATCAAGAAACCATTTGAGAGGCATTTGAGCATATGGATCATTCACTCATAGGATCATTCACTCATAGCATCATTCACTCATAGCATCATTTACCCATAGCATCATTCACCCATAGAGCCATTCACTCATAAGATCATTCACATTAAGATCATTCACCTATAGAATCAGCCCAGATCGAGCTTAATCCATAGACTCATGCTCAATAGACCTCGTAAGTCTAAGGATCATGCAAGGCTATATACCATTCCTTAATATGTTCAAGATGCTGTCTCACCAAAGGATTCGGGCGACTTCTCATGGCTGACCTCACCAACTTCATCCAAGGCATCGAAGATCTGATCGAGCTTGCCAAGCATCTAGAAGAGAAGCAGCAAACTGGCGAGCTTCAGACCGACATTCGGATCCAAACCCGACCCATGAGTGGGATCTCGCGGCCAAGTTCGATCCCTCGTCGCCCTGGAGGTGCTCAGGTAGCCACAGGCGGATCCTCAAAGCGTGAAGAAACCTGGAGTTCTGATCCAGAGGTGCAATCCTCTTCGCCCTCCACCCGTAAAAGTAGCTCTGCCTCCAAGCGCCCTCCTGTCACTTCAGACTCAGCCGCTCGATCGACCCCCCGCGAAACCCAACTCACACTCAAAGATGTTGGCGGATTACAGGAGCAGCTACAGATCCTCCGAGAACTGGTTGAAATTCCCCTCAAGCGACCGGATCTCCTCTCAAAACTGGGGCTAGAACCTCCACGAGGAGTACTCTTGATCGGGGCTCCAGGAACTGGGAAAACTTTGACGGCGCGGGCTCTAGCCGAAAGCCTTGGAGTCAACTACATTGCCATTGTCGGCCCTGAGATCATTGGTAAATTTTACGGCGAGGCAGAAGCCCGTTTGCGTCAAATCTTTGAAAAAGCCAGCCGATCGGCCCCCTGCTTAGTTTTCATTGATGAGATCGATGCCTTAGTGCCTAACCGAGCCACGGTGGAAGGTGAGGTTGAAAAACGACTGGTCGCTCAATTGCTAGGGTTGATGGATGGGTTTGCCGCTCAAAAAGGTGTGATCGTTCTTGCTGCTACCAACCGTCCGGAAGCGATCGATCCGGCTCTACGGCGTCCAGGGCGTTTTGATCGGGAGGTGATCTTCAAAGTTCCGGATCGACAAGGGCGGCGGGAAATCTTGGCGATCCATACGCGCGAGATGCCTTTGGATGGCGATGTTGATCTCGATCAGCTAGCCGATCAGACGTTGGGCTTTGTAGGAGCCGATCTGCGGGGACTTTGCCAAGCGGCTGCTTATGCTGCTCTACGGCGTCAGGTTCCTGATTTGCAAGCAGCGATTCCGGATCAACTGATGGTTGGATTGGCTGATTTTGAAGTTGCGTTGCGTCACGTGAAACCTGCGATCCTCCGATCGGTTGAAATTGAAACCCCTCAGGTGAGTTGGGACATGATCGGTGGGTTATTGGAAGTGAAACAAATTTTGCAGGAGGCTGTAGAAGGATCGCTGTTGCATCCGGAGTTATATGAGCATACGCAGGCTCAAGCTCCACGTGGGATCTTACTGTCAGGCCCTCCGGGTACTGGGAAAACGTTGCTGGCGAAAGCGATCGCTGCTCAGGCCAAAGCTAACTTTATTGCAGTTTCGGGGCCAGAGTTACTCAGCAAATGGGTCGGATCCTCCGAACAAGCGATCCGAGAACTCTTTGCCCGTGCGTATCAGTGTGCTCCCTGCGTGATCTTTATGGATGAGATCGACACCCTGGCCCCTGCTAGAGGCAGCTACATGGGGGATAGTGGGGTAAGCGATCGAGTCTTAGGCCAATTGCTCGCTGAACTCGATGGGATCCGATCCAGTCAAGGAGTGGTCGTCGTTGCAGCCACGAACCGGAAAGCTAGTCTTGATCCAGCACTGACTCGTGCAGGTCGATTGGAGTTACATTTGACTATAGATCTGCCGAATTCTACGGATCGGCGTGAGGTACTGGCGGTTCACAATCGGATGCGCCCGTTAGCAACAGATGTCAACTTGGATCAATGGGCGGAGCAAACGGAGGGCTGGAGTGGAGCGGATCTGGCGTTGCTCAGTAATCGGGCGGCAATCGCGGCGATTCGACGGCATCGGGCAGGGGGAGAGGTGGATCCAAAGCAACTTTTGATCCAATCGATCGACTTTCAACACGCTTATGCCGAGCTTCTGCAACAACGTTGAGTTCTGAGTTAATCCATCTAGATCATGGTTAGATGGTGTCACCCCCAAAGGGAAGGAGGAGGAGATGGTTTGGCAATTACTGACGTGGCCAGCCCAAAGCCTGATCTGGTTAGCCCGCCAGATCCAGGAGCGAGCCGAAGCCCAAATGGATCAGAAAGAAAATCTCCAAAAAGAGCTCACAGCCCTACAGATCCAGCTTGATTTGGGTGACATTGATGAGGAAACTTACACTCGGCGAGAGGAAGAGATCCTGCTCGCCTTAGAAGCTCTCAATCAAGTTCCAGAAGAAGACTTTGATCCTATTCCAATCGATGCCTCTTCTGATCCCTCAGATCCTCAGAATCAGGAACCTGTTAACCTCGTTGAAGCTCCAAACCACCGTTCCGATCAGAACCCGAATGGATCGAATTAACTCAGGGTATTGCAAGGATCTACATCCTCCTTGAACCGAACCTGAAGATCAACGGGTCATGGATGAGATCGTCTTGCCCAACGACATCAACGTCCGCTTAAAGTCTTGAGCTCGACTCCGGAAATCTTCCCCTTTGCCTAGATCAAAGGCAAGACCCCGTGTGCCTTCTAACAGTTTGAGATAGATCTGATTCGCGGCCACCTGGGTTTTAATCACTAAATAGAACTGGTTAATTTTTACGTGTCGGACCAAAGCCGCCACTTGTTCGATCGTTTCGGTTTCTAGATCGGGAATATGAGGTGGAGCATCAGTGACTAAAACCACAACCTTGTTCGCTTCGGCGTCAAACGGTTGCTTCAAGGCCAACACGACCGCATCAAGACTGCTCTCCGGTTCATCTCCACCCCCCCAGGCTTGCAACCTTGCCATTTCCTGCCGAAACAGATCCGGATCGCGCGTAAAGGGTTGACCCTGAAACAATAAAACCCGGTGTTCTTCCCCATACAACCGATCGCGGAACTCCACCAGTCCTACCCGCACCCGCACAGCTTCTGATTCAATCGTATCGGCAAAATCAGTGATCGCATCTCGAATGGGATCGATCTCACCCTGAATACTGCCTCTACAATCCAGCACAAACATAATGTCTGCGTTACGTCCGCCATCGTCAAAAGT
>CAZONZ010000371.1:0-4257 GCA_964581005.1 uncultured bacterium | reverse complement strand
TATCAAGGGGTTCGGCTAAGCGGGCTTGCAGTTCGGGAGAAAGGATCAGGCTCATGGAGCAGTCCTCGGCTTTAGACAGGAACGTGATGTTGAGATCTTAAGCATAGCAAGCTCAGGGTTTACGCCTGCAAGAAGCTGGGCAACCCATCCTCAATCTCATGGCAGGTATGGTAGCCTTAGTCACGGATCATCCGTCCATCTTCTAGATACACCAACCGATCCGCGATATCTAAGATCCGGTTATCGTGTGTAACCAATAGGATCGTACATCCTTGCTCACGTGCTAATTGCTGCATGATCTCAACAACATCTCGACCCGATTGCTTGTCTAGGGAGGCTGTTGGTTCATCCGCTAGCACGATCCGGGGATGACTAACCAAGGCCCTAGCAATAGCGACCCGTTGTTTCTGACCTCCTGAGAGTTGATCAGGATAATGGTGAAGTCGCTGCTCTAGTCCAACCTCCGTCAGAATCTCTGTGGCTCGTCGTTCTCGCTCAGGACGAGAATAGGATCCGTGGACTTCTAATCCCATCATCACATTCTGGAGCGCTGTGAGGCTGCGGTGGAGATTGTGGGCCTGAAAAATGTAGCCCATATGTCGCCGCACTTGTACCAATCGTTGGGGGGGAGCCCCACAGAGTTCCTTACCCAAGATCTTGAGGCTACCGGATTGGGCTGAGCGAAGACCACCCAGGAGAGTGAGTAGTGTTGTCTTCCCCGATCCAGAAGGCCCACTCATAATCACGATTTCTCCCGCAAAGATCCTTAAGGTAATCTCGAACAAAACCTGTTTACGTAGTTGACCTTGGCCAAAGCTGTGATCCACATGATCCACATCAATAACAGGATCTTGAGCGGTTTGAAGCATAGTCATTGGGATCCACTCCAGTCAACTTCAGGGATTAGTCGTTCAGTGCTCACAACTTCAGTGCTCACAACTTCAGGGATCAAACGTTCAGGGATCAAACATTTGGTGTTCACTGGTTCAGCGATCAAACGTTCAGCGATCAAAAGATATCGGCAGGATCAGCCGATCGGAGGCGGCGACTTGCAAATGCTCCTGAGATCCCACACATGAGAATAGTCAGGATCAAGACAAATATAAAGCGGCCAAGGGTCATCGAGATTGGCAGAGCTGCGGCACGACGAACCAGAGCATACTGACCCAGAGCCAGCCCCCATCCAGGGATAAATCCCAATACTGCTAAAATGACAGCTTCTTCAAAGATAGTGATCAACAAAAACCGATCTCGATATCCCATGGCCTTAAAGGTCGCATACTCCGCCATATGATCATTGACATCCGTGGAAAGGATTTGGAACACAATCACAATCCCAACAATAAACGCCATCGTAGCTCCAAACCCAAACACAATCCCGATTGGGGATCGCTGAGCAAAGTAATCGAGCTCATCCTGTAAATATCCCTGGAAACTAAAAACCTCAACATCTTCAGGCAGGAGATGACTCAGCTGCTGTGCCACCACCTCTGGATCGTAGCCGGGTTCCAGCTGCACGAGCCCCAAAGAGACCTGTCCTGCTGAACGATTCGGAAAAAGCCGCAAAAAGGTTGATGGGCTGGCGATCAAGGTGCCGTCTGTTGCAAAGGAGGCTCCGAGCGAAAAGAGCCCTATGATCCTCACAGTTTGTCGATCAATTTCGGCGTTAACCTGCTGTCCTTGCTCTAGTTGGGCGATCACCTCGTCATAAGTACCCCGTGAGCGCCGATCAAATAGCACCCTGTTGAGGAGTTTGAGCTGCTCCCGTTGCTGTTCAATCCCTGGGATCTTCAAAACTGAGTCTTCTGGATCTTGGCCCAGGAGGGTGAGTTGAGTCTTTTCGAAGGTCTGAGGGTTTTGCCAGTTGACGGAGGCCACGTACAGCGGACTGACAGAGATAACTCCTGGTAGACTTTGAGCTTGAACCAGTCGCCGTCGAGCAAATGTGGTGGTGAACGACAAGTTGCGATACTGACTGCCCCGAATCACAATATCAGCCTGCATCTGACGGATCAAAGCGGTGTTGCTATCGTAGAGCGAGGCTTGAATCCCCAGTTGGGCAAACAATAATAAATCGGCAAAGGCAATACCCGCCACAGCAACGATCATGCGGGAGCGATTGTGTTGTAGTTGTCGCCAGCCTAAGGGTGTTCTGTCCCAAAGTTGTTGCCACCATCTTAGGGGTTTAGACGCAGGAGGATCCAGTTGAGCTGATACTCTCTGTTGGTGTTTTTGTCTCGGATCGGCTGTTTTCATCGCTGAATCTCCGCCATAACCTGTAGATTGGTGAGATGAGCCACCCTAGAGCTAGACGTTGGATCTAAGATAATCCGCACCTCAATGACCCGTGCATCAATATTTTCAGAAGGATCCGTATTGATAACCTGCTGACGCTCAACTTTTAACCCAATCCGTTCGACCATGCCCTCCAAGGGTTCCGCAAAGACATCAGCATAGATCCTAGCTCGTTGACCCAGTTGCACCTGATCGATATCGCTCTCGTACACCTCAGCCACAACGGCCATCTGGTCAGTTTCTCCGATCTCCATCACACCGTCTTGATCAGCGATCTCGCCAGGATAAGTATGGATTTTGAGGATCTGCCCCGCTTGAGGAGCTCTGAGATACGCCTGATCCAGTTCTGCTTCAGCCTCTTGAACGGCTGCTTGTTGAGCTACCACCTCAGCGGCTGCCACCTGCACATCCACAGGCCGGATCTCCTGGATCCGATCAAGGGTTGCGTGTGCCTCCTCTAGTTGAGGTTGTTCCGTAGATCGAAGTCGATTTAACTCAGCTTGAGCTTCTAACACCTGTTTCTCAGCAGCTTCTAGGGAGAGAGCAAACCGATCCCGTTCTGAGGCCGAAATAGCTCCTTCTTCAAACAACCGTTGATATCGCTGAAAATCGGCTTGGGCATTTTCAAACTCAGCATTGAGTCGAGCGAGAGCTGCTTCCTGCGCCTCGATTTGATTACGGATCTCAGCTTCCAAACGCACAATCGTTGCTGCTTGAGCCTGGATCTCGCCCTGTTTTGCCCCTGCTTGCACCTGAGCTAACGTGGCTTCTGCGATCTGAAGTTGTCCCTGTGCCCGCTCCAAGGCTGCCTGCAACCGATCCCGGTTATCAAGGACTGCAACCACCTGTCCCCTGGCAACTCGATCACCCTCCGCCACCCGGAGTTCCTCGATCCGACTACTCCCGGATGAACTAGGAGGGGATAACCGGATGACTTCTCCGATCGGTTCAACATATCCTAATGCCGTCAGCGTTTGAATGATGGGTGGAGGATCGTCGTCAACCTCTTGAGGGGCAGTGGCAAAAACCTGTTCCGAGAGAACTGCAAGCCGATCGGACCCACGTAACGCGCCCCACGTGATCCCTCCGATCACGACCATACACCCTGTTACGAGGATCAGTGTTCGCCGCACCCTTCGATCGGTCGGCCCTGCTGACTCTGGGATTGACACCATTGACGGATCTCCAATACCTTGGACACAAGACTAAACGGTTTAGTTCGATTGCGATCATACTAAACGGTTCGGTTTGATCGCGTCAAGGGAGATGAGCTTAGAGATGGGAAAGGATCAGGAGCAGGGATCGAGTCCAAAGGCGGAAGCGATTTTGGCGGGAGCGCTGCAGGAGTTTTTGGCGAATGGGTATGCTGGGACGAGTATGGATCGGATCACAGCAGCCGCTGGGGTATCTAAGTCTACTCTCTATGCTTACTTCAAAGATAAGGAAGCGTTATTTTCAGCCTTGATCGAGCAGTTTGTCCAGAAACGGTTGCTACCTGTGTTTAGGTTTCAAGCGTTGGAGGTACAGACTCATGATCCGGACATTGTTCTCCGTCAGTTAGCTGAGCGAATGATCGAGCGGGTCTCCCAGAATCCTGAGATCATCACCTTTATGCGGCTGTTGATCTTTGAATCGGGTCGCTTCCCTCATTTAGGTAAAACCTTCGTGAATGTTGTCCACCGGGTCTCGTTTGAAACCCTCAGCCGCTATCTTGGATCCTGCCCTAGTCTGCATCTTGCCGATCCAGAGGCAACGGCTCGGATCTTTATGGGAGCATTGGTCTACTTCATCATGATTCAAGAGGGACTGCGGGGTAAGGAGATCATTCCGATGGATTCGGAACGGATCGTGAGTACCCTTGTTCAGATGATCCTTTTGGCAGGTCAACCAGCTGAAGGGTAAAAGCCATGTGAACTACCAGACACCGACCGCTAGGCGGTACGGTGCTGGCTTCCCTCTTCA
>CAZONZ010000370.1:0-4271 GCA_964581005.1 uncultured bacterium | reverse complement strand
GCCGGGGCCGCCGCCGTGGGGCCGCCGGGGGCGGGGGATCCGCCATTTCCATGACCATTTTCGCGTTCAAACCGGATGTATTGGAGGAAGTCGCGGCGTAGATCGGCGATCTCTTTCCGAGTTTCAGCACTTTCGCGGCGTAGATCAGCGATCTCTTTCCGGATTTCAGCACTTTCGCGGCGGATATCTTGAAATTCTTGCTGGTAGCGTTGATCCCGTTCAGCCATCTCGCGCCGAAGTGCAACATTGATCTCCCGTTGCTCCACAAATAATTGGATCAGCATCGCTTGTCCCTCTCGAAGTTCTGCCTGTCCAACTTGGAGTTGTTTGACAGCTACTGAGATCTCTTTGACCGAGCTAGCCAGCTCATCCAGCATTTCGTTCGTCCATGCCGCCATGATCGTCTCCTCGTTGAATTTGGATCTATAGTAGTACTTTTGCCAGCGAGAGAGGATCACGGCCAATCGAGAGAGAGCAAGGAAATTAGATGATCCGATTGGCTTTAGGGGGTGGGGATCCGCCATTTCCGTAACCATTTTCGCGTTCAAACCGGATGTATTGGAGGAAGCCGTGGCGCAGAATCGATGGGATCGAGTTTTGATTCCTTTTCATTAGATGCAAATCTCTTGAAGCGGATTTAGAGGCTTTGATTCAATATCTCTTTGCTTGTTTTGAGAGAGCTAATTTGAATTCTGTTTCTCGGATTGCTCTGAGGTTAAAAGGTACTCGATCCGTTCTGCTAGGGCTTCGATCCAACGTTGATCCGGTGGGGTGAAGCTGCGGGGAGTATCCGTCCCCAGGATCAAGACTCCCTGATGGCCGATCGGTTGACAAAGAACCGCTTGGGTGTTGCTGGGTAGAAAGCGAGTAAATTCTGCTTTGGCCGGGAATAGTTTTAGATCGACAAGATAGACTAATCGGCCTGTATGCAAAACTCGCTGCAAGATGGCTCCAGGTTCAAGCTGAAGTGGATCGGTTTGAGTTGGGAAAATCCCCCGCTGCAGAACTACTCGATCCTGGAACCAGATCACAATGCTGCGGGCTGCTGTTGCGGTCAGAAGAGTGCGCGAGATCCAGCCAAGATCGATGATTTGAGCTTCGCTTAGATCAGGGTGCAGGATCAGGCATTGGTCACCCTCCAACTCGACAGATTCCGGTAAAGGTGGTTTGATCTGTTGCCAAAGTAGACCTGTGAGGATGAGCAGAGCGCTTAGAAGGATCCCCAGTGCGTCAGATCGAGATTGACTATTGAGGAGTTCTGGTGTGAAGATGAGCCGATTGATCACCAGTAGGCTCCCACCCAAGATCCCAACGATCAGGGGTAGGCGACGGACCAACGAGTCTTGAGATCCAACCGTGTTCGAGCGTTTAGCCATGAGTAACTTGGAGAAGAAGGGATCAGAACGGGGCAAGCAGTGATACCATCGATCCCATCAGTATCATCCTCTCAATGTAATCAACTCTCATGGACATCATCACCCTTGGTTGGCTTGGATTAGCGTCATTCTTCGTACTCTCCCTTGCCTTTGTGGTTTGGGGTCGTAACGGCATGTAGAGGATCCCATTGTGGACACCACAGCATCTCAATTAGCCCCCCTTTTGCTCCAGATCGCCCTTGGAGCAGCCTTTGCCCTTCTAATTGGGATCACGGGTGGGATTAGCTATTTGACCTATGCCGATTGGCGGGACAAGCGGCGGCAGTCACGCGAACAACAACAGCTTCGGGCTCAATCCAACCGAACCCAAGCCACCCGTCCAGCCCGCACCTCAAGCCGCGATCCTGCCCGCAAGTCATCCAAATCCCGAAAAACCCGTTGATCACGTTAGATATTCTGCTCTGCCCTGGACGATCCCGGCTGATCGAGTTAGCGGGTTGATCCTCCGAGTCTGATCTTGTGAGTGGTTAGCCCTGTAGCTGGTCGGTTCCTGCAGAGTTCTGCTTTGAGCCCAGTCTGTGCTCATTGCTATGGACATTCTGCTCAAGCGGATTTGGGCGAAGCTCAGAGGGAAGCCCCGCGTCGATGCGGTCAAAGCAGAGATCGACCAGACCCAAAAAACGAACCTTGAGCAGATCAACCAAATTGCGGCCTATTTGCCTGCAACTACTACAACCACGAAGCAGACATCGAAGCTGAAACAGTAAAAAGGTAACAGGGGGCAACGCCTAGGCAGGAGATGAATCTTTTTCCCAATGCCACCGAAGTCAGAATCTTTGAGCGAGTCGAACACTACCACGAAATTCCCCCTGGATCTCAAGATCTTGCATAACAAAATTAACTCCTACCACCCACCTACTTAGAGATAACCCTGATGATTTCTCTCCAACTGCTTGCGACCCTCGACAAACTCCTTCCCCCCCTCCAGACCGAAATTCTTCACTATGCGGAATACCTGGCCGCCAAACACGCCGCCCTGCCTCAACCCGAAACTCCGCCCCAAACTTATCGCCAAGCCGGAACGATGAAAGGGATGTTTAAAATGGCAAAAGACTTTGACGCTCCTTTAGAAGACCTCAAAGACTATAGGTAACCATGGCTTACCTCCTCGATACCCATGCCTTGATTTGGTTCATGGAAAATGATCCCCAGTTACCTCAAATCACCCGTAACTTGATTGAGACGACATCCACGATCTTTATCAGTATCGTCTCACTCTGGGAAATCGCCATCAAAGCAAACATCGGCAAGCTTACCCTCGCTCAGCCATCGGGATGTAGGGTTGATCGTGATGACCTGTGTAAACTTGGGTGGGGCGGAAGAGGCGGTTGTCGCCTAGTTGCTCCCGCCAGTGGGCTAGCCACCCTGCGGCTCGTGAAATCGCAAAGATCGGGGTGAAGAGATCATCGGGGATCCCTAGTTTGGCGTAGATCAGTCCAGAGTAAAAATCGACGTTAGGATAGATCCCTTTCGCGCCCATTCGTTCTTCACAGACGCGCTCAACTTCTAAAGCAATGTCGTAGTATTTGTTGTGGCCGTACTGATCAAACAGTTGTTCAACAATCGCTTGCAAAATCACCGCACGAGGGTCTTTGATCTTATACACTCGGTGGCCTAGACCCATGATCCGTTGTTTTTTGGCGAGGCGTTCTTCAATAAAGGGACGCACATTCTCGACACTGCCGATCTGGCGTAGCATGGCCATGACTTGTTGATTGGCTCCACCATGCAGCTGACCGGAGAGAGTTCCCACGGCGGCAGCAACAGCACTATAGGGATTCGCTAGGGTGGAGGCGCTGACAAGCAAGGCAAAGGTTGAGGCATTGACCGTGTGCTCAGCGTGCAAGATCAGACAAATATCAAAAATTCTGGCTAGCCAGGGATCCGGAACCTTGCCGGAGAGCATGTAGAGGAAGTTGGCCGCGTGATCCAAGTCTGGCTGTGGTTCAACAGGATCATCCCCTTGGCGCATATGTTCAAAGGTGGCGACGACGGTAGGGAGCTTGGCCAAGAGGCGGGTGACTGTCCCAAACACGTAATCATCATCATATTCTTGCCAGGGATAGAACAAGCCTAAGCCGGCCACACAGGTTTGGAGTGCGTCCATGGGATGGCCTTTGTCGGGGAACGACTTGATCATGTCCCGGATCCGATATTTGATTCGGCGATAGTCTCTGATTGCCTGGGTGAAGTGATCGAGATTGGTTGGGGTGGGCAGTTCGCCAAAGATGAGTAAGTACGCGGTTTCGAGGAAGGTACTGTGGGTGGTGAGTTCAACGATTGGGATGCCTCGGTATTCCAGGATCCCCACCTGGCCATCCACATAGCTGATGTTAGAACGGGTTGCGGGAACTCCTTCTAAACCGGGTTTGTATTCACCTTCCACCATAAGATCAACTCGCGTTAAGAGTGTGCTGGACAGTTGACGAGATCAAGCAAGATCGCTTAAGCCAAAGCCTCTTCATAGAGATGGTCCAGAAGAGATGTTCCCAAGAGAGTTTTGAGACAGGTTTCCCACAGAGGCTTCCTACCCTACCATGTCCTAACCTCCGCAGATTGATGCTGATGATACTACTTTTCCGGTTAGCTCTGCCAAGCCTCTTTCAGGAAGGTTTGGAGGATCTGGCGGGCTTGCGGGATCTCAGCGAGGGGATCCTTATGGGCCTGGGTCTGCTGGGAAAGCCGATCCCAAAGAGGGAGAAGATCCTCGGCATAGGCGGGATGAAAGGCATTGGCAGGCCAGAGCAGATCAGAGGTATAGCGTAGATCGATGATGTTGTCGGTGGTGCGGTTGGCCAGGATCAGGGGGCGAACCCAGAGCATGGGTTGGGATGG
>CAZONZ010000369.1:0-4271 GCA_964581005.1 uncultured bacterium | reverse complement strand
TCCAGGCATGGGCTCAGACCGAAGGATTACCGGAAGCCAACTCGGAAGCCGATCTAGTGGCCAGCCCCAAGGTGCGGGAGTTGATCCAGATGGAGCTCTTGCAACGGATCCGGAATCGGCCTGGATATCGCCCGGATGACCAGATCAGTGAGTTTCGCTTGGTGCCAGAACCGTTCACGGTCGAAAACGGCTTGATGACCCAGACCTTAAAGATCCGACGAGCTCTCGTGACTGATCGCTATCACAAGTTGATCCAGGAGATCTTTGCAAGCTCATAGTCGGCTATCTGGTCTAACTCCATTGAGGACTCAGTCTGCAGACGAACAGGAGATCCCTTCTGCGGCTTCACAAGCTCATAGGGGCTGAGAGGCAGGAGCTTCTAGGGCATCCTCAGATCTCAAGTCTAGGGGCAAGGTTTGAGCATAGGCTGCGATCACTGCTGGGATTGTCTGATTCAGATCCCCCGCTCCTAGGAACAGGACCAGATCCTTGGGCTGAAGCAACGGGAGCAGCGCCTCTGCAACCCGCTGGAGTTCGGGCACATAGTAAACTTCTGAATGCACTTGGGCGATCGTGGCGGCCAAACTCAAACTTGGCGATGTTCCCGGATTGGGTTCCCCTGCCCCATAGGTGGGAGCAATGATCACCACATCGGCTTGATCAAAGGCTTGGCTAAACTCCTCAAACAAAGACGCCAGACGGCTGTAGCGATGGGGTTGAAAGAGCGCAATCACCCGCCGTTGCTGCAAGCGAGCTGCCGATAGCGTGGCCTTGATCTCACTGGGATGGTGGGCATAGTCGTCCACAAAGATCACATCTCCAATCTGGCCTTTGATCTCAAAGCGGCGGTGAGCCCCTATAAACTGGCCTAAGGCCGCTGCGATCACTTCAAAATCCATGCCCAAATGTCGCCCTACCGCAACAGCAGCCAGAGCATTGCTGAGATTATGGGCTCCCAACAGTTGCAGGCGGAGATTGCCTAAATACTGATCTCGTTCCCAGATCTGGGCCGTGGTGCCTTTGTCAAAATATTGAATCTGACGAGCCAGATAGACCGCTTCGGGATGGTCTTCAATGCTGTAGCCTAGATCGACTTTGATATGCTGGGTGACGTTCTCGCAGTCAAGGCAGGCAATGACTAGATCGGATTGGCTGGCATAGCGTTGGAATGCTTCGATCACCTGCTCCAAACTGGCATAATGATCGGGATGATCCAATTCAATATTGGTGATCACGCCAATGCTGGGATAGAGCTGCACTAAGGATCCATCGGACTCATCCACTTCGGCTACCAAATGCGGACCTGTTCCCAGGCGAGCATTCCCACCCCAGGCATCCACCTCCCCTCCGATAATCAAGGTCGGATCCCAGCCTCCATAGAACAATGTGTAGCCGATCATGCTACTGGTGGTGGTTTTTCCATGAGTTCCCGCCACACCAATACTGGATCGACCATTAAACACTTGGGCAAGTAAATCCGTGCGATGATACAGCCGCAAGCCACGCCCTAAGGCTGCCGCGATCTCTGGATTATTCGGGCGAATCGCACTCGAATACACAACACTCGGATCGCCGACCACATGATCGGCTGCATGGCCTTTCTCCACATGCACACCCAGCGCTTCTAGCCGTTGGGTCCGGGAATTTAGCATCAGATCAGAACCCGAAACCCGATATCCCTGACTGGCCAGAATGTGGGCCAGAGCCGACATCCCAACCCCTCCGATACCAACAAAATGGTATGCACAGGACTCTGAACTTAGCGAATCCCCCATGATCACCCTGTTCACTCCTACCTGAAATGATTCACACCGAATATCAGCGCATATGATATCAGGAATTGCAGGAGTGGGGTAGCTGAGGGGCAAACACCGATCTCACTCAACTTGGATTCACCCTTTGAGCGCAAAAGCTGCGATCCTGGTAGAGGCTAGGGTGTGGCGGTTGGGATGGGTGAGCAATTCCGATTATGCAAATGCGCAAAAATAGTCTAGAACGGAGTAGGAGAACCATGCCATTGAGGAATAACCCATGCCCGAAACCCTGGAACTGAATCCAACCAATGTTGAAAAAGTGCTGGATCAGCTACGCCCCTACCTGATGGCTGACGGTGGCAATGTTGAGTTGGTGGAACTGGATGGCCCAGTGGTGAAGCTGCGCTTGCAGGGTGCCTGTGGAGCCTGCCCTAGCTCAACCATGACACTCAGAATGGGGATCGAGCGCAAACTGCGGGACTCCATTCCCGATATCCTGGAAGTTGAACAGGTGTTTTGAGTCTCCCTGGATCCAGATGAGATGGGATTTCCGAGTGGATCGAGAGTCCTGTGAGGCTGAATCGAAGGTGATCCATACGTGAATGAGCAGGTGCCTGCCAGAACGATTGAGAGGTGCCTGCTGTGTCATTTTGGAGCACTAACCTTGAGATCGATGTAAAAACTGTGATATCAAAGCTGAGTTGAGTTGCCCATGTTTGTACTAGTCTCGATCGGGATCTTGGCCTTGCTGATTCTGGTGCATGAAGCAGGTCACTTTGCAGCGGCTAAGTTGCAAGGGATCCATGTCAATCGTTTTTCGTTGGGGTTTGGGCCTGTTGTGTGGGCTCAGCAGGGTGGAGAAACGGAATATGCCGTTCGCGCTCTGCCATTGGGTGGATTTGTCGGATTTCCAGACGAAGACGAAGATTGCCCCTATCCCCCTAACGATCCGAATTTATTGAAAAATCGCCCCGTTCTGGATCGATTGGTGGTGATGGGTGCTGGGGTATTGGCCAATTTGGTGTTTGCCTATGTTGCTCTGGCCTTGATGATCACTTTGATCGGTATCCCCACAGTCAGCCATATCAATCCAGGCATCTTAATTCCCCAAGTTGTGGCCGAGAGTCCGGCAGAAGTGGCTGGGCTGCAGGCAGGGGATGTGATCCTAGCGGCAGAACAGGATCAAGCAGTCTATGATTATCGGGATGTTGATAGTGAAGCGGAGATCGAAGCGGCGATTAGCCAATTTCAGGACTTGATCCTTGCTAGCTCCAATCAACCGCTCCAACTCCAGGTGGCTCGTTCTGAAGCCGATCAAACCAAGACCTTAACCCTAACTGTTGTTCCCACCCCTCAAACTCCTGAAGCTCAGCCGATCATTGGGGTTAATCTCGCTCCTGATCAAGAGATTGCCTTTCGATCAGCCCAGGGAGTAGGAGAGATTGTGGTTGAAGCTGGATCTGCCTATCAACGGGTTTTCCTGTTAAACGTCGAAGGTTTCAAGCAACTGATCCAAAATTTTGGGGCAACAGCAAGCCAAGTTGCAGGTCCAGTTGGCATTGTCAAGATCGGTGCCGATCTGGCTCAATCCGATGCGGGCAGTTTGTTTAACTTTACGGCCCTGATCAGTATTAACCTGGCCATTATCAATTTGCTGCCTTTACCGGCTCTAGATGGTGGACATATTGCCTTCCTGCTCCTGGAGGCAGTGCGGGGTAAGCGGTTGCCGAAGCAGTTAGAAGAGCGGGTGATGCAAACAGGTTTGGTGCTGTTGCTGGGGCTAGGGATCGTCTTGATCTTCAAAGATACAATTGCGATCGTCACCGGAACGGATTAAATGACTCTGGCTCAAACCGATCCTGAATCTGGAGTGCGGGCCAAGGATCCCAACCACCACTATGGCGATCAACACAGCGATCGCCAGCCTCGTGCCTTACAGATCCTGGCCCGATTGAAGCATCATTATCCTGAATCCACCTGTGCGCTGCATTATGCTTCCCCGGTTCAGTTACTTGTTGCCACGATCTTGTCAGCTCAGTGTACCGATGTACGAGTTAACCAGGTAACCCCCGATCTGTTTGCTCGTTTTCCGGATGCCGTGGCTTTGGCTGAAGCGGATCGATCTGAATTGGAGTCCATTATCCGCTCTACAGGGTTCTATCGCAACAAAGCTAAGCATATTCAAGCAGCCTGCCACAAGATCATTACGGACTTTGGGGGAGAGGTACCTCAGAGCATGGCAGACCTGCTGACCCTTCCAGGAGTTGCCCGTAAAACAGCCAATGTGGTGCTAGCTCACGCCTTTGGGATCAACGCAGGTGTCACGGTCGATACCCATGTCAAGCGACTGACTCAGCGCTTAGGGCTTACCGATCACTCCGATCCCGTCCGTATTGAACGCGATCTGATGGCGTTGATCCCTCAACCCGACTGGGAAAACTGGTCTATCCGCTTGATTGATCATGGTCGGGCCGTCTGTGATGCGCGAAAACCCCAGTGCCAAGCCTGTTTTTTGGC
>CAZONZ010000368.1:0-4290 GCA_964581005.1 uncultured bacterium | reverse complement strand
TAGGAAAGACAAAGCTTCATAGCGTATGGCACTTGTCGATCCCGATTGAAACTCTTGGCGGAAGGGATTCTTAGGATTGGGGTTGTAAAGGAGTACTCGTTCTTGAACCTGTGGATCGAGTGGGTTGAGGGGATTGTAATGCTTCCGATTCCAGTAAAGGTTGGAAGATGCGTCGGAGCTCGGTTTGATCCTGATCGATAACAACAATACTGCCGTTGGGCAGAAGGGTGAGGTTGGAGGGTTGATCAAATTGAGCTTGGAGCACGGATCCATCTTGATCGCCTGCTTCAGATTGACCGGCCAGAGTGATTACAGATTCTCCAGGTAAGAGCTCCCGGATCCGGTGGTTTCCACGATCGGCAATGATCAAATGACCCGAGGGATCGAACCCAATACTACTGGGCTGATCAAATAACGCTTCGTCGAGATCCCCATCAGCAAAACCACCTGTTTCTCCCGCGATCGTCTGTACCACTCC
The DNA here is from genome assembly GCA_964581005.1 of uncultured bacterium. Taxonomy (GTDB): domain Bacteria; phylum Cyanobacteriota; class Cyanobacteriia; order Thermostichales; family Thermostichaceae; genus CAZONZ01. Next base: position 3,812 of record CAZONZ010000368.1, on the reverse strand, counting down.
AGTAGAGGTGATCTGTCGGATGCGATGATTGCCTGTGTCTGCGATCCAGATTTGGTTGAGGGGATCAAGGGCCAGATTTGTAGGTGTGTTGAACTCAGCCTCAGCTACGGGGCCATCGTTGGAGCCTGCTTCCCCTGATCCCGCTAAGGTGGACACCTGCCCTGCTGGAGTGATCTGACGGATCCGGTGATTGCCACTGTCAGCCACGTAGATGCTTCCGTCGGGTGCTATCGCTAGCCCTGTTGGATCCCGAAAACGAGCGACTGCAGTACTGCCATTGGCAAATCCAGGAATCCCAATTCCAGCAACGGTGGAGACAATCCCAGCCGGAGTGATCCGACGGATACTATGATTCCCTTGATCAGCGATCAGTAAGTTGCCTTCGAGATCAATCGCTAGGCCACTGGGTTGATCGAATTGAGCTTCGGTCCGATTGCCGTCCTGCCATCCAGCTTCACCTGTTCCAGCCCAGACGATCAAATTCCCACGCCGATCCAGTCGTAAAATTTGGTGGCGCTCTTGATCAGCAATGAAGAGATACCCTTGGGGATCAGGAACCACAGCACTGGGTTGCTCCAAGCTAGGCTGATCTAGTGTTGGAGGGAAGGATAAGGTCAAGACTCGCCAGATCGATCGGGGTAAGGGGCTAGAGGTTGGAGTCGGACTGGGAGTTGGGTTTGGACTGGGACTGGGACTAGGGGTTGGAGTGGATTCGGATTGCCAACGCAGACTCACCGATCCAAGACCCAAACCCGCTTCATTGGCAACACCCACCAGCATTTCGTTCAACGGATTGGCCTGATGGGTCGGATCTACTGGAAGATCGGTAGGTGGGTTGACAATCAGAGTTGTAGGGCTAACGGTGACGATCGTGCCGTCCCAGGTTGAGTTTGAGGGTGTTGATCCAGAAGCTGCGGAGGGAGGGTAGGTGAAGATCACGCGAGCCACTTGATCAAGGTTTTGGCCGATCAGACTCAAGGGCTGATTCGGATCAAACTCGTCATCGTCTGCTGAAGGATTAAAACTCAGTAAGGGCTCTGGATCTCGATCTTGTTGAATGTCTTGGAGGAAGGGAACTTCAATATCGGACAGAACTAAAGGTAAGGTTTCAAGATCTTCAAGATCTTCAGCAGGAGGATCCGTTTCGCTGGAGTTGGCTGGAGTGGGAGTAATTGGCAAGCTGATCTGGCCTTGGGCGATCGTTTCAAACCCCGCAAAGGCTTTAGCACTCAAGTCCGCTGCCCCGATGGGTGGGCCGGAAAAGGTGAACAGAGCAGCTTGGCCAGGGCGGAGTTGAGCGGTTGCGGTTTGGCGATAGTCATCAAGTTCGAGGGTTAAATCGATCCCTTCGATCCCCGACCAGAGCAGTTCTTGTCCCAACCATCGATCGGCTTCGGATTCAGGTAACTGAGCGATCACTTCTGATCCTCGTTGCTGAACCAGAAGAACAGGGAGATCGGCTGGGATCGATAATTCGGAGCGGATTTGAGACGTGAGGGTAAGGGGAGTGGCTGTGGGAGGGGCGGGAGTTGGAGAAGGGAGGGTAGAACGAACGTCTGTGGTTAACTCAGGGGGGATCGGCAGGGTGGTTGTGGCGGTGGGTAGGCTGCCGCAGGCTCCGATCAAGGCTAAGAGGGCTCCCCAGCTGATCCCCCAACGAGCCACACTAGAAATGTTCTGCAACCGTTGTCTGGGCTGCAGTTTAGGGGTTGTTCTCGATCCCGATTGGTGTTGGCTTGGGGATCGATCATGATTGGGGCAGGGGAAAACCACCATGTTGATCTCAAGGTTTCTCACCTGTCGGTGAGTCCCACTCCTCACGAATCTACTACTATCAATACCCGATCCAGACCCAAAATTCCAGGCATTTTGGCTTAACCTCAGAACGGCCAAGCCCAGATTGGGTCAAGCATTCAGAGCTTGATCCTGCTTGGGATGTGTGGATCGACTACCTGTAGAGTCTAAACAAGACACTATAGCAAATAAACACTAGATATAGATCTTAATCGCGCTCGGAAGCAGTACGGATCAAGCGGTGGGGCGCAAGGTTTCGATCCCTTGATCGGTGGCAACGATGGCTTCAGCGGTCATACCGATAAATAGGCCATGCTCCACGACGCCTACAGTGGCTTTGAGGGCATCAGCGATCGCTTTGGGATCGGCCATCGGCGCAAAGCTGCAATCGAGAATATAGTGTTGCTCGTCGGTAATGAAGGGATCTCCGGTTGAGGTCAAGCGTAATTTGGGTTCACAGCCGATCGATTCAACCCGACTGAAGGTACTTTTCCAGCCAAACCGCACGATCTCAACGGGAAGGGCAAAGCGGGTTCCCAATCGCTCAACCGTTTTGGAGGCATCGGCTACGATCACAAGTCGGGTTGCACTCGCTTCGACCAATTTCTCCCGCAGTAGAGCGCCACCTGCTCCTTTGATCAGATTCAATGTTGTGATCTCAATCTCATCAGCACCATCAATAGCCAGATCGAGGCGGGGTTGATCTTCCAGAGTGGCGAGGGGAATACCTAAGGATCGAGCTTGGTCTGCGGTGCGCTCTGAGGTGGGGACTCCGATCAGGGTGATTCCTTCTGCTTGCATCCGATCGGCAATGGCACTGACCGCAAAGGCCGCTGTGGATCCGGTGCCCAAGCCAACCACCATGCCGGATTCAACCTGTTGAGCAGCAGCACGGGCAGCAGCTTGTTTGAGTTCGTCTTGGGAGAGGGCCATAGATCGTCTGAGATAGAAGGGTTAGGCAGAATGGGATAGTCTCAAGATCATCTCTGACAACGTTCGGATCCAATCCGACCTGCTTTCGTTGAGGTGATCCCGAAGCCAACTGATTCTACACCCATTCAGGGATCGCTTCTGACGTTTAGTTTCCAAATTCGCTCTAACGGCCATAGTTTCTGATGCAGTACTACCGTTAGTGTGATCGGTGGAGACAGAATGTTTGGGTCAGGAACGTAAGTCTGGTTGACGATCGTTGACTCATGACCTCTTCAGCACAAAGGCGGGTATGTAGTTCTACTGATGACAGGGAGAACCGATCGACAACTCACATTAGATCCTGAAACCAAGTCTAATTGTGGATCGATTGTGCAACGAGGAAGTAACCTAATGAACAGGATCTTGATTGAGCAAACCAGTTATTGTGTTTTTGATAACTAGTTTAAGTCGATTTGACATTACTAAGCAAGCGACTAAATAAAGCTTGAAACTCACCAAAACGCAGCTGGGCTTGGCTATCAGACTCACTTTCAGAATCGCTCACGCGGGTTAGGATAGTTCGCAGTTCATCCAGGACATAAGCTTCTTCGACCGAAACTTCGTCGTCGGCATAGATCACCTTAGTGACGGTATCCAGCAGATACTGGCGTTCTTCGGCTGAGGGATACTGATCCAGGTAAGCCTGAAAGTCACGACGATAGTCTTCCGGGGAGACAGGGGTATTCACAAGCTGGCGAATATCAGGATGATCCGCTAAGCCCAGATCGATCACCACCTGTTTGAGAGCGGGCAACTCCTCTGGCTGGAGACTACCATCCGCCCAGGCTGCTCCCAAGATCACTCGCAACATTGCCAGGGATCTCTGCACGTTTTCCTCCAAGTTCCTACCCAGCTCTTCTGACATCGTCCAACTCCTAACCCGTAAGGATCACACTCATCTCGCCCTAGTGTACCGGGTTCTGGAGTGTCTTATGAAGATTAGACTGAGTCAGATGAATCCATTTTTCATGATTGGGAGCTAGATCCATGTGTGACATCCTCCCGGCGCTGACCCTACGGGTACAGCGCGGGCTTCCCAACCTCAC
>CAZONZ010000367.1:0-4332 GCA_964581005.1 uncultured bacterium | reverse complement strand
TGAGGTTGGGAAGCCCGCGCTGTACCCGTAGGGTCAGCGTCGGGAGGATGTCACAGCACTTTGTTCTACTGCCGGATCCAACGAGTGATCCCACCTGGTTGATCAATGAGTGTGATCCCTTGCTGTTTGAGGGTATCCCGGATCTGATCAGCGGCTTGATAGTTGCGCTCTTTTTTAGCGGCACGGCGTTGCTCGATCAGGGCTTCGATCTCCCCATCAGTAATACCCGATACACTAGATTCTGCTGTTGTGTCTTCCGTGAGGAGGTTTGCGGGCAACAACCCTAAAACGTCCATGAGAGTTAAGTATGTCTGACGTTTGGACTGTAGGATCGTCTCATCCAAGTGAGTTTTACCTTCGTGAACCAGAACATTACGTTCCCGGATCAAGTCTTTAGCCAGATCAAACACAACAGCAATCGCTCCAGGCGTACCAAAATCATCATCCATTGCAGTTTGAAAAGCAGCCATGGCCTCGGTGTCCGGAGGGATCGAGGGACTTGCCTGAGGACTAGATGAACCCGTTGCTTCCCCAGACACTCCAAAGGATCGAGCGGCTTGGATCCCTTTGTGAAGGGTGCTCCAGCCTTGGGTTGCAGCACTTAAGCTTTCGTCAGTCAGATCGATTGGGCTACGGTACTGAGTTTGGAGAAAGAATAAGCGTAAAGCCATGGGATCGTAGACCTTCAAGGCTTCTTGCAGAGTTGTGAAATTCCCCAACGATTTGGACATCTTCTCGCCGTTGATATTGAGGAACCCATTGTGCAGCCAATACTTGGCCATTGGTTGGCCTGTGATCGGTTCCGATTGCGCGATCTCATTCTCATGGTGGGGAAAGATCAGATCAGCGCCCCCTGCATGAATATCAATGTGATCTCCGAGGGTTTCTCGAACCATCGCGGAGCATTCAATATGCCAACCTGGTCGGCCCCACCCCCAAGGCGAGTCAAACCCAACCTCATGCCGATCCGCGCTTTTCCAGAGGGCAAAGTCAAACGGATCCCGCTTGCGCTCTTCTTCCTCCCCAACTCGACCACTCGCTCCAGCCTGTAGATCCTCTAGCTTCCGTCCCGACAACTGACCATAATCAGCAAATTGACGAACGGCGTAGTAAACATCTTGATCGGTGAGATCAGAAGACTCTGTGGAATTAGAAGATTCAGAGGGATCGATGGAATTACACCGATTAGCCCGACCCACGGGATCTTGATGTCCTGACTCAGCAGGATCGGCAACGGCTTGGGATCCTTGCGCCAAGCTGCGTAATCGCTTAACACGGTAGGCAAAGTGATTCAGCTCTAGTGACTCGATCAAGCTGATGATTGCCGGTAACGATTGGGTAGCGCGAGGGTAATGATCGGCACGCAGAATGTTTAAGCGATCCATATCCTCAAAATAGGCGGTAATATTACGCTCCGTGACCGTTGTCACACTCTCGCCTAGTTCCGCCGCCCGTTTCAGGATCTTGTCGTCAATATCCGTAAAATTCTGCACGTAGGTGACCTGATAGCCCCGCCATTGCAGATACCGCCGTACCGTATCCCAGACAATATAGGTGCGAGCGTGTCCCAGATGACAGCGATCATAGACTGTAACACCGCAGACATAAAATTTGACCTGCGGTAGCCCTGCTTCACTTGGAGGAGAGATCGGCTCAAAAACCTGCTTCTGACGAGAGAGCGTATTGTAAAGGACCAGCGGCATAACCAAACTCAAGGGAGGGACAACGACAGCGCCGTATTGGGAAAAACTTGTGCGATGGGAACAACTAAGGTAATCTTACCTGAGTGCGAAGAGCCCGTCTAAATTCCTAGTCACTCGGCCCTGTGCCTGTGGCGCTCACTCCCAACTTGGCTCTGGTGTTGTTCCCAGTGTGCGAGGACACTCCCTTGAAACTGACAGCTCTCGATCAGTTCGATCTCTATGACACCTCTTCTGCCGCCGTGGGCAAAGGTTATGATCGGCTCAAGGCTTGGCTAGATCACGCTCAAGCGGCTGCTATTTCCGATCCGCTCCTGGATGAGGATCCGGAGCAGAGTGAACCCCTCAACTCAACCCTTCCTTCTACGTCTCCCGATCGAGTCCCTCAAGCTGGACTAGCCCAGTTAACTGTTTCTGTCGGTCTCTTGGGCCTGATCTGGTTACAGAAATTGGATTCTAAACTGGTTGAGCATCCTGAACTGGATCAGGTTGCTCCCAACGGATTGCCTGCTGGGCGGGGAGTGTCTGACCCGAATGCCCCAAGGGATCCTCATGACAACGGGAGTGAGCCCCCTCAACCACCGGATCCCAAGCGCTCCCATTTCTACACCAAGCTGGTTGCGGCTCTGGCTCTGGCCGCTGGGATGACTGGATTTTTCCTGAGCCAGGATCCCTATCAACCTCCTCACGACGATCCTCCGGAGTCTGAGGTTGAACTCATTCGTCCCTCTAGTCGAACCCTAGCAGCTGCTCTCCAGCAAAATTACGACATCAAACAAACCCAGATAGCGTTTGCACTTGATGCAGGAGTCCTCGATACTGAATCCGATCGGCAAGGGGTTAATCAGTACGAGGTTCAACCAGGAGATACAGTCTGGAAGTTGACCCAAATGTTCCAGATCGATGCTGCTGCCATTGCGGTATCTAACGGGATCACGGCCAATACCGAACTTCAACCTGGCCAGATCCTGGATCTCCCCAAACAAACCGGGATCGTGTATCGAGTCCAACCCGGCGATACCCTCGAAAGCATTGCGATCTACTACCAGGTGCCCCAGTCGGATCTGATTCAAGCCACCGGCATGGGGAATCCTCACTATCTGCACATTGGGCAACGGATCGTGATCCCTGGAGATGTGGGGTATTTGATCAGTGTTGAGAATGCCCGAAACGAGCAGAAACGCCTTCTAGAGCTGGGTCAAGATCCAAGTTCGATCCAACTACCCTCCAGACCTTCTCAAGCAAGCACGGCTGAGACAACAACCCAACCTGCTGCTGACGTCGAACACGCTGCACCTCCAGCAAGCCCCATTGATCAAACCAGTGAGATAGCGGATCAAGCCAACGAGACAGATCAAGCCAGCGCAACAGCAGATCAAGCTAGTCAAGCTAGTCAAAGCGACCAAGCTAACGACATCGATCAAGCGAACGCAACCAACCAAGCGAACGTAACCCATCCATCAAATGCAACGGATCCAACCAATCAAGCGAGCGCAACCGATCAAGCGAACCCAACCGATCCAGCCCATCAAACCAACACCCTTGATCAACCTGCTGCAGCCCCTCACCCGATCACTCACACAGTGGTCTCAGGTGACACGATTGAAGAGTTAGCGATCCGCTATCAGGTTTCGCAGCGATCGATCATTCAGACTAATACCTTAACCAATCCCCACTGGTTGAGCTTGGGGCAGACTCTGACGATCCCTTCCCCAGAAGCGCCATCCACTTCCTCAAATTCATCTGGATCCTCAGACTCCTCTAGTTCATCAGGATCTGCTGAAACTGCTTCTGAATCGTCTGGATCCTCAACCTCTTCTCAAAATCCTTCAGGATCCTCAGCAACCTCAGGATCTTCAGAATCTTCAGCCTCGCTATCTGCAAACGCTCCAGCCCCAGTTCCTTCCCCTCCGATCCCGCCTCTCCAGATCACGCTTGAAGCAACCGCCGACACTGTCCATACGGTCCGATCGGGCGACACCATTGAAGCGATTGCCCTCCGCTACGGAATTTCCCAACGCTCGATCATTGAGGCCAACAACCTTCAAAACCCCAACTGGCTCCGGATTGGCCAACAACTGACCCTTCCAGGATCGCAGTCCCCAACCTCTCCTTCCTCAGCGGCAGATCCTACACCCTCTACCCCAGCGATCGAACCCTCCCGATCTCAACCCTCAACTCCCGCTGAAGCCACTCAGCCCACGCAGCCTGCCCCCGATCCTCAACCGATCCAGGCAACCCAACCCGCTCAGTCTGCCCCCGATCCTCAACCGATCCAGGCATCTGCACCTGTTGTTGATCCTCCAGCTCCTGAAGCTGTCCAACCCGCAGAGCCCCAGATCGAGCCAGTTATTGAGGAACCTGTTGAGCAACCCGATCCCCCTGCGGATCCTGTAGCTGCGGCACCAACAGCTGCACCCCCACGTGTGATCGAGCTTAAGCCCTCTCCCCCTGCGGATCCGACTCCCGCCCCTGCTCCTACTGCAACGCCGATCACTCGCCTCACTCCGATCCCTGCCCTCTCTGATTTTTCGGGTTCTGTCAAACTGCTGACCCCACCTCCCCAAACGGTCGCCGAGCCAGAACCGACGGACCCCCCCCCCCCCCCACCCCCCCCCCTCGCGCACCCCCC
>CAZONZ010000366.1:0-4352 GCA_964581005.1 uncultured bacterium | reverse complement strand
AAGCTTGCCAGCAGATTTGTGCTGATATGGGCCAGGATCGGCACCCAAAGATTACCTGTCCAAACCAAACTCAGAGACAACACGATCCCAATCACGGTCACCCAGGTTCCATAAGGCCAATACTTCCAGTCGATCAGATGTAGCGCTCCAAAGATCAGACTACATCCACCAATAGCCCAGAGCGTCTGACCCAAAAACGCTAAAGCTACCCCCCGAAACAGAAACTCCTCAGTTACCCCTGGCAGCACTCCTACCCAGATCAGATCGATCCAAGCAAGGGGCGTGATCAACAACGTCATGTAAGCATCCGAAGTTTGCCGATAAGCAGGCCAGAGACGATGGATCAACGCACTCGCGCCGGTGATCCCTAAACCGATACCGATCCCTTGAACGGTAGCAAAACGGTTCACATTAATGGGAAATGGATCAACTTGCCCCAACCGAATCCAGATCGCGGCCACTCCAGAGAGGACCAACGAGGTTAGCACTAGTGCCAAGAGCACCTGACGGCGAGAAAGAGGCGTGATGTCCGATCGAGTCAGCATAACAGGACAAGGTAAACACCAGGGATGCATTGCGATTTCTTGATCCCTGCCTGTGGCAGTCAAGGAGAATTCTGTCAACTCTAGAATAGATTGATGGTGCCGTTCAAGACTCAACAAAGATCTCATTAGAGCTTGTGTAACCGTGCAATATTATCGTTTGATCCTAAAACTACGAGCAGATCATGTTCAACAAACGCATAGTCCGGTGGAGGTGGGATCACCAGAGCATTGCCCCGTTTAATGACAAGAACGGTGATGCCGAAACGACGACGGAGATCGGATTGAGCCAGAGTATGGCCTACAAGAGACTTGGGAACCTTGAGTTCGGTGATCCCGTAGCCCGGTTCCAGCTCCAGTTGATCGAGAACTCCGGGAGAGGTAAGGATCTGGGCTAAACGGCGTCCGGCGTCTTGTTCCGGTAAAACGACTTGATCGGCTCCGACCTTGAGCAAAATATCTCGCTGACGCTCCGTAGAAGCTTTACAGACAATCGTATGCACGCCCAGCCTCTTCAGCGCCACAGTGGTCATCAAATTGCTCTCAAAGTCAGTCCCAATTGCCACGACCACAATGTCAAACGAGGTGATATCGACCGCCCGCAGTGCATCTTCATCCGTGGAGTCCATGGCGACCACTTGAGTGATCTGATCCGAAAGTCGCTGGACAATGTCTCGACTGCGATCGATGCCTAAAACGTTGTAGCCCCGTTCCACCAGGGTCAAGGCCAAACTCGATCCAAATCGGCCTAGACCGATAACCGCAAATTCATGATCTCGGTGCTGACGTGGCATGGTTCATGATCACCCAAGCAAAGCAAAGGATGCGGTAGGTCCATAGATCTCTTGAGCGGCAACGCTTCTAACGCTGGATCCGCCAGAAGGACATCCAGATTTAAATCTGAACATAAGGGAAAGAAACTGCAAACGGAATACAGGGGATAGAGCGTGTGGGAGTCAGAAGGATCTGCTTGGAGACTTCTGATCTTCAGATCTTCGGCGGATCACTTCTGAGTCCCTGGGTAGTCCCCTCGACCTGCAGACACTAGGCAGATTCAGGCTTGGGCAGCGAGGAAGGATGAACCAATAGCTCGCTAGAAGACCGACGCTCAACCATATCCGCTGTGATCGTGCAGCGATTGATGTCTTTCCGGGAGGGAATTTCGTACATGACCTCTAGCATCACTTCTTCCACGATCTGACGCAACGAACGAGCTCCCGTTTTGCGCCGATAGGCTTCACGAGCAATCGCCTTGATCGCAGCAGGCTCGAACTCTAGATCGACACCATCCATCTTCAGATATTTCTGGTATTGCTTCACCGTGGCATTCTTGGGCTCGGTCAAGATGATCTCCAAGGCTTTCTCGTCCAGAGGATCGAGGGTGGCCACCACCGGCAAGCGTCCAATAAATTCAGGGATCAACCCGTACTTGATCAGATCTTCGGGTTCCATCGATTTCAAGGCATAAGCAGCCCGTTGCTCTCGGCTAATCGACACATCCCCTTGCTGGATGAAGCCCATCGACTTCTTCCCGATCCGCTGTTCGATGATCTTGTCCAATCCGACAAAGGCACCGCCACAGATAAACAGGATGTTGGAGGTATCGAGTTGGATGCAGTCTTGGTAGGGATGCTTGCGTCCGCCTTGAGGAGGAACATTCGCTACGGTGCCTTCCAACATTTTGAGCAGAGCTTGCTGCACACCTTCGCCAGAAACATCACGAGTGATCGATGGATTTTCACTCTTGCGAGCAATCTTATCGATCTCGTCAATATAGATAATGCCGCGCTGGGCTTCTTCGACATCCAGCTCAGCAACTTGCAAGAGCCGCAGCAAGATATTTTCAACGTCTTCGCCCACGTAGCCTGCCTCAGTCAGGGTCGTTGCATCGGCGACCGCGAAGGGCACATCCAGCATTTTGGCCAGAGTCTCAGCCAACAGGGTCTTACCCGATCCGGTTGGCCCAATCAGCAGAATGTTCGACTTTTGGATCTCAACATCTTCATCGATCTGAGTTGCCACCGAGCTGAGGCGCTTGTAGTGGTTATAGACCGCCACCGAGAGAACTTTTTTGGCTGCCTCTTGACCGATCACGTATTGATCGAGATAGCGGAGGATCTCGCGGGGCTTAGGCAGTTGTGCCAGGGAAGGCATGGGGCGGCTGGTCTTTTTGGTGGGAGCGTCCCGGCGGGGCGAGGGAGACGCTGCTGCTTGGCCACTGGTGCCATCGTAGAGCTCCTCATCCAAAATCTCATTGCAGAGATCCACGCATTCATCACAGATATATACTCCTGGCCCTGCGATCAGCTTCCGAACTTGCTCTTGCGATTTGCCACAGAAAGAGCACTTCAGATGCGATTCATACTTTGCCATACCATCCTCTCCGCCTTGTGCCTTGTTCTCGCAGCCCTCAACTTACCTCAGATCAGAAAAAAGGGGTTGCTTAATTGTGCGCCAATATCGGACAATCAACTTTACCCGAAATTCGCAAGCGTGTCCTGATCCATCTGAACAGTAAGTTGCAACAGACTACTCACTATACTAGCTCCCGATCCTAGCAGTACCCTCAATTCAGATAAAAATCCGCTGGGGTTTCTTAAGCAAGTGCCGAGATCAGGCTTGCTTGCGGTAGTTATACTTAAGCGATCTCCATAACCTAACACACAATTCTGCCGTCCCTTACTGAAGATCAGGGCAGGTTGGGTACGGCATGTTGATAGATCCCTTGAGGGGTAAGGGTCTTGATCGGAGGCTCGATCTTGAGTCGCTGGAGTAGGCCATGGATTCACCTGTCGATGGGTGAAGCAGGAAGGTTTGGTTGCTGGTAGAGGGTGACTGCTGTCTGGAGTATTTTGATCATGCAACTGGCTCAGCTTTTGGGAATCTTCATGATTCTGGTGCTCGTGAGTGCTGGAATCCTGTTTGTGGTGAAGGATCTATCGGCTCGATCCTCAGCTCTGGAGTCGGTTCATGTGGCTGGATCGTTTCAAACTCGGCTGGGCTGTCCCAAAGACTGGGAACCCGATTGCCCCCAAACCCAGCTGCATTACCGATCCCGTGATGATGTTTGGCAAGGGGTAGCGGACTATGGCCTGCCAGTGTTGGGATTCCTGCCCTTGATCACTATGTGTGAACGGTCAGGGGGTAGCCAACTTCCAGAGGTTGCGGGAACTGTGAGACCAACTTCAGGTAGCCTCAAGAAGATAGATTGATAGGATCATCTAGCTATGGCAAAGAAAGCTGATATTGGGGGTAAACGTCTCATTAGCCTGGACCCCGATGCTTGGGTCCAATGGGTCACAGGGCTGGCTGATTTGAGAGCTCTGGATGTTTTCTCTTCTGAGTTTCAGTGGATTAGCAGAGAGAGCGATGTCTTGATCAAGGTCAATAGCCCTGAACATAGCCAGTTTTTACTGCTCAATGAACTCCAGTTGCGCTACTCTCCAAAGATGCCGAAGCGGATGACAGCCTATGCCGCCTTGGCCAGAGAGAAGTATGATTTGCCAGTCTTTCCGATCTTGCTCAACATCCTTCCTCCTCATCAGGATCCTGAGATCCCTACCTGCTTTGAATCAACTTTCCTTGGCTTACAGGCCCGACAAGACTATCGTGTGATCAACCTGTGGGAAGTGGAAGCCGATCAAGTCTTTCAACAGCCGTTGCCAGGTTTGTTACCCTTTGTTCCGGTGCTGCAAGGAGGTGGGAATGAAGCGGTTGTGCGACGAGCGGTTCAAGAACTTCGTCAGAATCCGCAACTGAACGAGTTTGAGCAGGGTAAGCTCACCTAAAAGCGTATTATTAAATACAGAA
>CAZONZ010000365.1:0-4361 GCA_964581005.1 uncultured bacterium | reverse complement strand
GTCCGGGTACCACAGAGTCGTAAATGCAATCATGAGTTATCGATCTGAGCCAGAAGCCACGCAATCAGACTCAAAGCAGAAGGTCACCCTCTATCTGCCAGCTGAGCTGCACCGCAAGCTCAAGATCCGATCTGCCGTTGAGGTAGAACCCATGTCGGTGATGGCGGAGCGAGCTTTGAGTTTCTACCTGGACCATCCCGAAGTCGTGGATCATACCGCTGGTACGGCCCATCAAGTCTATCATTGTCCCAACTGTGCTCATCCCTTCGTAATTCGGGAGGGGGAAGCTCAGTCCCTGAGTGCAGAGTCATCCACTCGTGCTCTGATCGAGGATCCGGAAACGGAACTGGTTCAAGCCGGTTGGAATTCGCCTTCAGGTGCTAGCGCGGCGTCTACAGACGATCCGAAAACCGAAGATCAGAAACAGGATGAACTGGTAGTCTGTTAGCCTGTTGAGGGTTGATCGATTTAATCACCAGGCTCCTGCTTTCGAAATGTCTTAGAGAAATCCGATCGACCCTGTTTTACTCCTGATCCGTTGTCAGTTCAACCCTAGTCTTAAACCCTTCAGCGGTGTGGATCTTCGGTTGATTCTGATCCCTTTGTTGATCTCACTGGCTGGAAGTCATCATGCGAGAGCTCGAAATCCTCATCCAAGCTCAGTATCCCCTGATCTATCTTCTGACCCCTGAGGAAGAGCGAGCTGAAGCGGCCTTGGCAGCCATGACGAAACTGAAACCCCAGCGTCGTCTACATGTCTGGACCGTGACTCGTGGGATCGTTGAGGCCAGCAACCCTCGCAGCATGACCCAGCACAATACCCAGTCTCCCCAACCTGCGATTCAGTGGGTGCTTGATCACAAAGATCCAGGTATTTTCGTCTTTAAGGATCTGCATGACTTCCTGGATAATACTGAGGTCAAGCGCTGGCTCCGGGATGCAATCTTAGCCTTAAAAGGCAGCAACAAAACGATCATCTTGATGTCTCCGGTGCAAGTAATCCCGGTGGAGCTAGAGAAAGACATTGTGGTGGTTGATTTCCCTCTCCCTGGCATGTCGGCGTTAGAAGAAGTCTTGGAGCAACACTTAGAGCGGTTGCCCCGTGCTCCATTCCTCACCAGTGATGTTCGAGAGAAATTGGTCAAGGCTGCGTTGGGATTGACGATCGATGAGACCGACAAAGTTTACCGTAAAGCCGTTGTGACGACAGGCAAATTGACGGAGACTGAAGTCGATATTGTGTTATCAGAGAAGAAGCAACTGATCCGACGCAATGGCATTCTCGAATTTATAGAAGAGGATGAAACGATCGATTCTGTTGGTGGCTTGGAAGAGCTAAAACGGTGGGTCAGCCAGCGATCGGATGCCTTCACAGAGCGAGCGAGGGCTTACGGATTACCTCAGCCCAAAGGCATGTTGATCTTGGGGGTACCGGGCTGTGGAAAGTCATTGATTGCGAAGACCACCTCCCGTCTATGGGGTTTGCCCTTGTTGCGGTTAGACATGGGGCGAGTCTACGACGGATCAACCGTGGGAAAGTCAGAGGCAAATTTGAGAAGTGCCCTCCGAACTGCAGAATCCTTAGCTCCAGCGATCCTGTTCATCGATGAATTAGACAAAGCTTTTGCAGGGGCAGCCGGGTCAAGCGATTCCGATGCAGGAACCTCTAGCCGCATCTTTGGAACCTTCTTAACCTGGATGCAGGAAAAACAATCCCCCGTGTTTGTGATGGCAACGGCCAATCGGGTGGATCGCCTACCCGGAGAGTTTTTACGCAAAGGTCGCTTCGACGAAATTTTCTTTGTGGATCTACCGAATATTGCCGAACGGAGTGATATTTTCCAGATCCATCTCAAAAAGCGACGCAAAGAGATTGGAAGATTTGATCTGCACCAGTTGGCAAGTGCCTGTGATGGGTTTTCTGGTGCTGAGATCGAGCAAGTTTTAGTTGCAGCGATGTATGAGGCGTTTGCCCAGAATCGGGAGTTCACTCAGTTGGACATCCTAGCTGCAGCTAAATCAACTCAACCTCTGTCCCGCACCATGACGGAGCAGGTGACAGCGTTGAGGGAGTGGGCCCAGCAACGGGCTCGGCCAGCAGCGGCATCTGTGGCCGAGTACCAGAGGCTGGAGTTTTGATCTAGAGATCGATGTTTCTGAGGCGTGTAACCTTTCCCACTCTGGAAGGGCTTACCTCCTAGAGAGACGGAGATCTTCTGTATTCCGATCCTGTCGTTTTGAGTCGATTACACACAAGAGGAGAAACATCATGTCTCATTTTAGCACCCTGCGCACCAAAATCACCGATGCTCAAGTTCTGCAGCAGTCTCTGCGTGATCTGGGTTTCAGCGTGAATCTCAATGCTAATGTCCGTGGCTACAACGGCCAGCAGGTTCGTTCTGACATCGTGGCCCAATTGGAAGGCGACTATGATCTGGGCTGGTCCCAAAATCCTGATGGATCCTTCGATCTGATCGCGGATCTGTGGGGTGTGGCCAAGAAGCACAACCAGACTGAGCTGATCAACTCGATCAACCAGAAGTATGCCGTCAACAAGACCCTGGCTGAAGTCAAGCGCCCCGGCCTGCAGAATGCCAACGTCAAGCTGATGGTACACTAAGCATGATCTCCTCAAGGATGTCTGCTTGATCTGTGTATTGATCGACGCATCTAGTGACCTAGCCTGTCTAGGAAAGTGGTGAGGGGGCTGCGGTTTGCAGCCCTTTTGCTTGATGGAGAACATCATCAAACCCTGATCAGGGATCACTCACGCAGTCTGGGTTACGAACTCATTCGGTGACTACCAGACACCCCATACCCGCTCACACACAAACCTTTCCCCTGATGAGAATCATACCTTGGGTTCTTGTCGAACCACATCTTCATCAATTGCATCAGATCCTCTGCATCGATCGGATTCACAGCCTCACCATCAGAACGGAAGAGAGTGACTCCGGTTCCTGCATCACTCATCGCAATTACTCCAAGAGATAGATCGTGGTCACAAACACCTCAACCCCATCAAGTTTGGGGAAACCAGCGCTGGAGTTCCTGAGCAATCGGTTTACTCATCCAGTTCCAGCCGACCCGTAATTGATGATCGAGCGTTGGCATTCGAGCAAGATAGATCGCTCGACGGGCTAGATAACCCAGCGGCCCTGTCAGCGTTAGTCCTAAGCCAGAGAGGACAGCAGTGTCTATACCTAAGCTCAGCATCTCGCCTAATCCCTGATAGTGGAAGGGAAGCAGAGGTCGATCTTGGGTGGTATAAGCCCAAACGTTCCAGGCACAGTAGCTGGCTTGTTGAAATGCAGCTTGAGCCGTAGCAGGAACCGCTTGACCATCGGCATCGATCACCGCAGCCAGATCCCCAATTGCAAAGATCTCTGGACGATCCGACGTTTGTAAGGTTGAAGTGACGTGTAGTTGGTGTCGTTGTGCCTTAGCGAGCGGAAGATCCCGGATCAAGGGTACAACTTGCACCCCAACGGTCCAGATCACGCCATCCATCGGCTCCACTTCAATCAGGTCACGGTTTTGAATTTGAAATTGGATCGAGTCCGCTTGAATCGCTAGGACTTTGGTATTCAATTGAATGGTGATCTGGCGTTCGGCCAAGGCTGCGGTGGCGGCTTCTCGGCTGGTCTGGCTGAAGGAGGATAGGAGCTCAGATCCGGAATCGATCAGGCGGATTTGGGCACGGGATCCTAATCGATCGGCTAGTTTGCAGGCTAGCTCCACTCCACTGGCTCCACCTCCTGCAATGGCTAGGCGGATCGGATCACGGGTGGACTTTTGCTCCCAAGTGTTCAAGGCTGCTTTCAACCGACGCACATCGGCCAATTGTCGGAAGGGAAAAGCGTATTCCGCAGCTCCAGGCACCCGATCCAAAGGGGTTTCCCCCCCTAAGGCTAAGACTAGAGTATTGTAGTCCAGAACTCGATCGTTATCTAGACGGATCGTTCGAGCCTCCAGATCAATGGCCTCAACGTTCCCTTGCTGAAAGAGAACAGGGCAAGGAGGAGAGAGAGTTTTTTGATCCGTAAATAGAGGGAAGGGATCAATGGCTTGCGGGGTTGGGGTTGCGAGAAGATCTTCAAATCGGGGGGCAATCTCCCAATCCTCCAGTTCTTCCGTCAGGAGTTCGTAGAGCAAGGGCAGGAAGACAAACCGATCCTGACGATCAACCAGCGTGATTTCAGGAGGATGGGTCCAGGGTTTGCGGCTGAGTTCCAGGGCTGTGTACAGGCCACCAAAGCCACCGCCCAAAATGACGATCCGAGGTATGGACATAAGATAGAGCTACAGTTTAAGGCTGCGTTGCGTTTTTTTACGATAGCAAACTTGGGAGATCGAGCCCA
>CAZONZ010000364.1:1779-4366 GCA_964581005.1 uncultured bacterium | reverse complement strand
CTCTTAAGCACCTACTCGAAACGATCTGCAACTCTTTTGATCCTGAAGCAGCGTTGACCTCAATCACACCTGAGATCGCTCGTTTACTTAACGCTGATCAGGTCACCCTGGTCCAGCATTTGCCTGACTCCAATACCTGGGAGCAAATCTTCAACTATGGCACCCTCACTTCAACTCAACTCAACATTCTTGAATTGTCAGACCTAGAGGAGTCTTTACTGTGGCGTCTTAAACAAAGTCAGATCATTCAAATCCCTGATCCAGAGATGCAACAATACACGATTGACTCTGCTCCAGTTTCGCCAGATCCAGGAACGTGGCTGATTGTGCCCCTGAAGATCGAGGGCAGGTTTTGGGGAAGTCTTAATCTCTGGAAAGCAAAGGCCGCTTCATTGGGTTGGGCTCCAGCTGAAATCGATCTCGCTGCAATGTTAGCCAGTCCATTGGGTACAGCCATCCAACACACTCAACATCGTCAACAGATTCACCAGATCACCACTAAGATCCACCGGATCACCACTAGCCTGGAAGCCGAAGTCCAAAAACAAACGGATCGACTGCAGCAAGTCCTCTCCTTTGAAGCCAGTCTGAAACGGATCACAGATCATCTATGCGATAGTTTAGATGAAAATTATATTCTCCAAACTGTTGTGACCGAATTAGGTCGGACTTTAACCGTTGAGAGTTGTTATTTAGGTCTTTATGATCCAGACTTTACTCATTCTGTGATTACTTATGAGTTTTCTTGTAATTCAGTAGAATCAAGCTTAGGTGTCACATATCGATTTGCCAAGTTAGCTGATTTTTATACAACCCTCTTTCAATGGAGAACTCTACAGTACTGCCATCTTCCAAGCGCTGATCATCCTCGGCACACCGATCAACAAACCCTGTGTGTAGTTTTGATCCAAGATAATGAAGGAGCACTAGGTGAACTTTGGCTAGTTAGATCTAAAGGTACTATTTTTAGCCCTGATGAGATCTCTTTAGTTGATCAAGTTGCCAGCCAATGTGCCATTGCGATCCGGCAGGCTCGTCTTTACCAAGCGTCCCAGGCCCAAATTGAAGCTCTTGCTAGGATCAATCAACTTAAAGATGATTTTCTGAGTCGAGTGTCTCATGAACTTCGAACTCCGATCACAAGTGTCCTCCTAGCTCTGCGGATGATGTCCTTAACCTATGATGGGGACAAATGGAAGCACTATCACCAGTTAGCTCTGCAAGAGTGTGAGCGCCAAATTGAGTTAATCAATGATCTCTTGGATTTGAGACAGCTAGAAGCAAGCCATGATCCCCTTGAGTTGGAGCCTATCGATCTAGATACCTGGACCCAAAATATCGTGGCTTCGATTTTACCTCAGCTTCACGCTCGTCGGCAGACGCTGGATCTGATGCTTCCTCCCAACCTGTCTTCTCTACACACTGATCGGATGTATTTGAGTCGGATTTTGCGAGAGCTACTTATCAACGCCAGCAAATACACAGAACCTGGAGGCTCGATCCAATTCGAGATCAAGTCCGAAGCCAACGATCTTCACTTCATGATCCGGAATCCAGGTCTACTTCCAGCTACTGAGCTACCTCGACTCTTTGATAAGTTTTATCGGGTACCCGGCGGAGATCGATGGGCTCAAGCGGGAACAGGACTAGGCTTGGCTCTGGTGAAACAGATGGTGAGCTCATTACACGGCAGCATCAATGTTTACAACGATCAAGGCTGGGTTACCTTCACAGTGCGGATCCCACAATTAAGCCCAGAGCGCCCAGAGCACATGATCTCGACCACCTAGGATCTTAGGGAGATGGAAATCAAGTTGGGTTGAAGCAGATCCGATCAACCGTTAAGTATCGTGATCATCAGCTCCGATGACAAACAGCCTCGCCAAGCCATGGATCAACATTGGATCGGGATCAATCAATGATACAGTTGACTTCCGCTGAATTCTGAGCTGAGGTGGCTTTCTGTAAGGCTGATCTCGACAGGTTACGGAATTGGTCTTAAAGAATTATTTACCTAGCCTGAACTTGAACTTAACAAAAAGGCTTCAGGTTAGCCGGGATATTGAACAATAACTGAAATATTGATAGATCAAGAGTCACCAGACGTCGTATCCTATGGAATAGTCGATTGTTCAGGATCCGCATCGTTAGTGCTGTCTTGTACGGATGCAAACATGACCAGGATCCGATCAACACCTTGATATCCGTTGGGACGCATCAGGAGGATTGATTCATGTTTATTGACGCTTACACTTACATGGGATACCTGATTGGCATTCGTGCGGCTCAAGACCAGCACTACTGGCCCATGGTTGCCGATCCAGAAGGAAGCTTGATCTTGGATCAGGAAACAGGCTATCCCAGTATGAGAGATGCCCTGGCTGCTGGCAAAGCGGCGGTTGAGTATGATTATTTGAGCAGAAACCAAGAGGAAGCAATGTCTAGCGACAATATCTAGCGAGTAGATAGCGATCAGACAACGATCTAACCTTATAAAGATATCTACTCTCGTTCACAGCCGAACTGCTCTGGCGATCTCTGTGTCCCTTCCTGCATAAGGGATTGCTGTTCTCCCCATGCTTAAAAT
>CAZONZ010000364.1:0-1679 GCA_964581005.1 uncultured bacterium | reverse complement strand
GGCGCAGGGCCTGGAGATCCGGGACTGTTAACTCTGCGAGGGAAGACATTGCTGGATCATGCCGATGTTGTGGTCTACGACGCGCTGGTTAGCTCAGACATTCTGGCGATGATCTCACCCCATGCTGAACGGATCCATGCTGGCAAACGGCGGGGACGTCACTCGATGCTGCAGCAAGACACCACTCAACTGTTGATCGCCAAAGCCCAAGTAGCAGCCGTCGTTGTCCGTCTCAAGGGGGGTGATCCGTTTATCTTTGGGCGGGGTGGGGAGGAAGCTGCTGATCTGATTGCGGCAGGCATTCCCGTTGAGATTGTCCCTGGAGTCACAGCCGGAATTGCAGCTCCTGCCTATGCGGGGATCCCTTTAACCCATCGGCATTACAGCTCATCAGTGACATTTGTAACAGGGCATGAAGCAGTGGGTAAATACCAGCCAAGTGTGGATTGGCCCGCGATCGCTCGCAGTTCGGAAACGATCGTGATCTATATGGGGATTCACCAATTGCCACATATTGTTACAAACCTGCAGCAAGGTGGACTAGATCCGATGACTCCAATTGCTCTAATTCGCTGGGGCACATGCCCTGATCAGGTGGAGCTATTGGGGACATTGGCCACCATTATCGATCAGGTTTCTCAAACCGAATTCAGTGCTCCAGCGATTGCGGTAATCGGTCAGATTGTCGATCTCCACACCCTGTTAGCCCCTGTTTCCCCCTTATGGCATCGATCCGCCAGCCTCGAAGCAGCCCAAAGAAATACTTGGATGACGTGAGACTTCTCCTAAGGTTAAGTATAAAAAATATCATTTTTTGCGGAGGACAGATCAGAGCTTTTAGGTTAGAATCAGAGCAATTAACTCATGTTGATCAAGTTGCCCTCCAATCTTGATCCTACTGCCCTCCAGCATTTGATCGGTGGGCAGTTTTTACGGGGAAAATCCAGAAGACACCCAAATCATCGATACCCAGATCATCCGGAAATCCTAAGCTCATGGTTTGGCCTATGGATCCTGATCTCAATTAAAGTCTCAAAGTGAACTGAACGCTAACGACTATGTCAACCTCTGATGTGGAGAGAATTAGTGTCTGGCTAGCGGGATCCTACAGTAACCGCCAGCAAGCGATGGATCAAGCTGTATGGTTTATTCCTGTAAGTCTTTGGTATCTCCGCCTGCCCTATCTATTTTCAGATGGAATAGGCTTTTTCACTGAGCAGGTTAATCAACACCATCCCGATCAGTTTTACCGCAGTCGAGTTCTGTGCCTCCGATCGGAGCCGTTGCGATTCGATAACTACAAACTACGGGATCAATCCCACTGGGCAGGAGCTTCTCAGGATCCTGAGCACTTACAGCATCTTCGAGGTGAGGATCTAGAGGGGTTGCCGGGGTGTACGATTTGGCTGGATCTGCAACCGGATCGCTGCTTCGGCAAGATGACTCCTGGCTCAGGCTGTCGCTTAACTGCCAATAGTCAAACCTATGTACACATTGAGTTTGAATTGACACCAACCTGCTTCATCACTCTGGATCGAGGGTTTCGGATCGATACAGGTGAGCAAGTCTGGGGATCCAGGGCCGGTCCGTATCACTATCTCAAGCTTGAATCCCCCACTTGATCATGAATCATCCATCTTTACCCACCCAACAGCAATGTCTCGCCCTTCATTTGGGAT
>CAZONZ010000363.1:0-4400 GCA_964581005.1 uncultured bacterium | reverse complement strand
AGAGCCTTGAAACTGGAAGACTGGATCATTTTGTTAGTGCTGGGCATCGCACTGGTCGCCATCTGGCAGTTTCGCCAAATCGTTTTGTTGATCTTGACGGCTGTAGTTCTGGCTATTGCATTGAATAGTCTGGTCCGCTGGATTCAAAGGTTTGGGATTAAGCGGGGCCGAGCCATGTTGATAGCGTTAATCCTAGTCTTAACAGGTGGGATCTTGTTTTTTAGCTTGGTGATGCCGCCGTTCTTGAATCAATTTCAACAATTAGTGAATCTTGTGCCTAGAGGATGGCAACAGTTCCTAACCTGGGCCGATCAAATTTTAGAGAATCCCCCTGTTTGGCTACCCGAAATTCAGATCCCGACAGTACCGGATCTAGCAACTTGGGCCGAGCAAGTCATTCCCGCAACCAGAGATCTAGTCAGCAACTTTTATGCGATATTCACGGTTACCCTCGCCACGCTGCTGCAAGTCCTGCTGGTGATCGTTTTAACCCTGATGTTTCTGGCTGATCCATTGGCCTACCGCCGTCTGCTAATCGGGATGTTCCCCTTGTTTTATCGCAAGCGGGCTGAAGGGATCCTGAATCAATGTGAGATTGCTTTGTTGAGCTGGATGAAAGGGATTGCGATCAACTCATTATTTGTCGCTAGCTTGAGTGG
The DNA here is from genome assembly GCA_964581005.1 of uncultured bacterium. Lineage (GTDB taxonomy): Bacteria > Cyanobacteriota > Cyanobacteriia > Thermostichales > Thermostichaceae > CAZONZ01. Next base: position 3,741 of record CAZONZ010000363.1, on the reverse strand, counting down.
GATGGGATTATTGATCTTGGGCATTCAATTTGTTCTAGCCCATGCCTTAATGACCGGACTCTTTAACTTCATTCCTAACATTGGTCCCACCTTAAGCTTAGTCTTTCCGGTGTCAGTCGCACTGCTAGCTACTCCCTGGAAAGCGATCGCTGTAGTGATTCTCTATCTGGTTATTCAAAATGTAGAGAGTTATTGGTTTAGCCCGATGGTGATGCAGCGCCAGGTATCTCTCTTGCCTGCTGCCACATTAATTGCTCAGATCTTTTTTGCAAGCTTTTTTGGCTTTTTAGGTCTCGTGTTGGCCTTGCCTTTAGCAGTGATCGCTAAGATCTGGATTGATGAAGTTTGGATCAAAGACTATCTGGATCGAAAAGAAAGTAAGCTACCGATTCAGGATACGATCATGGATCCGAATACTCACCCAACCTTGAATTATCTTCCTCGTCCTCCGGTCTCAGCGGAATCGGAAGCTTCTGAGGGGTTCAAAGAGCAACCGGATCAGGCTTGAGTATTTCACTGTTTATCCGGCTTACCATTATCGTCTCTAGGATCGCGGTCACGGGCTGAGTTATTTCATGCAGTTGTTTCATGCAGCAGCCTTTCCCCCAGTCAACATGGCGTTCTCGTCTCGATCGTTGGATCCATCATCCTGCTGTCGAGTGGGGACTGATCCTCTTAATCTTGATCTCTGTGGTGCTGGTGATCGTAGAAGTTAGTCTGGGTCACCGTGAGCAAGGGGACGATCTCAGCGATCTTCAAAGTAGATTGCGGCTTGTCAGTGATGGGATCACCCTGATCTTTGGGGTGGAAATGCTGATCCGGTATCTGGCAACCTCACCCAAGCGTCGCTTTTTTCGGCATTACTGGATTGATCTGATTGCCATTCTGCCCTTCTGGCGGGCTCTACGGATCCTGCGCTTACTGCGACTCCTGCGTTTGATCCGGGTTGGGATCTTGCTAAACCGATCCCTGAATCGAGCTTCCCCCAGTCTGGCCACCGGGATCAATCTCCAAATCGGGATCTTTCTATCGCTAGGACTGGTGATCCTGGGTGGGGCGCTGATGATTTATCAGATTGAGGGTGGGGAAAATCAGGCGTTTCGCTCATTAGCGGATGCTCTATGGTGGAGTTTTTTTACCTTGATTGCGGGGGAGCCGATCGGTGGGGAACCTACAACCGAAGTGGGCCGTTTGGTTACCCTGATGATGATGCTAAGTGGCTTAACGATGTTTGCGGTTTTAACCGGGATCGTGTCGGCTGTGATGATCGATCAGTTGAGGCTTGTTATGGATGGTCGGTATCTTGAACTGGATGAACTACAGAATCACATCGTGATCGGGGGCTGGAATCGCGGAGGACACCTGATTGTGCAGGAGTTACAGCAAGACACCCAGCTCCGCCGTCTGCCCATCGTGATCGTTGCTGAGTTTACCGAAGTCCCTCAGCAAGAGTTAAAGGAGGTGGATCGATCTCAGCTCTACTTTTACGTAGGTGACTATACTCATCTAGATGTCTTAGAACAGGTCGGGATCCGTTCAGCCAGCCAAGCCATTCTTCTGGCCGATGCCACCCACCCGCGCAGCGACCAAGATCGAGATGCTCGGACCGTTCTAGCGGCGTTAACCATCGAGAAACTTAACCCCAAGATCCATACTTGTGCGCAGTTGTTGGATCGGCGCAATAATGTTCAGCTTCGAGTCGCAGGTGTGGAAGATGTCGTCGTTGGGGACGAGGTCACCAGTCATCTGATCGCAACCTCAGCCCGCAACCAAGGTCTAACAGAGATTTTGATGGAGCTACTGACCCTCAAAGTGGGGAATCAGTTCTACAAGATCCCCCTCCCTTCAGCCTGGGTAGGAATCCATTTTGCCGAAGCCTCCCAACGCACCAAACATGACTATGACGGGATCTTGCTAGCGATCGAGCGCCACGTAAACGGCAAACGCGACTCCCTAGTCAACCCCCCTCAAGACACCATCCTGCAACTGGAGGATTACCTGATCGTGGTCGCACGACATCCTCCTAAACACGATGCTCAAGCAACATGGATCAAATAGGCTGAACTCAACTCCAACTCATCAGCACTCTCGGATCTGCAAATACTCTTACTTCTCCTCTGCTTTCTGGCTTCAGCACACGATAATCGAAAGGCCGGGTCACTCTGTTTCGACTGCTTTGGCTGACTGCTCTAGGATAGAGGGTGAGTTGTTACCGTTTGCCATGTGGATTTGCAATGACATCCTCTGATCCATTCGATCCTTCTCAGTCGATGGCTGATCAAAGCCCGTCTCATGCTGCTGGATCGCCCGCCTCACCCTCTCCAGACTCAACTCAGGCCGATCCTCTGTCTGACAGAGTTCCGAGTGTAGATGATCCAAGATTCCAGTCAACCCGTCAGGGAGCTCGATCGCCATCTCGACCACCTATAGAACCTTCTGGATCATCAGGTTCCTCCCGGCCTCGATCGACCCGCTTGGATCGTCCCAGCTCAACTTCGCATGGAGATCGTGATCTGGATCTGAGTCGAGAGAGTTCCAGTCGTCGCCGCTCACCTCGTGAACCAGGCTCGTTTTCTCGATCGGGATCTTCTTCTAATGCTGCAGGTTCAACAGGTGCTTTGGGAGGGGCAAATGGATCAGAAGTCTCAGGATCATCGGGATCATCAGGATCGTCGGGATCATCAGGATCATCGGGATCATCCGATCCATCACGCTTGAGCCGATCAGGGGCACCCGTTCCCTCCAGCTCCCGTCAGGCGATTGCAGCCCGCCGCCGTGCCGATCCCGATGTCCAAGATCGGCGAGACTATTCCCGTCGAGAGGAGGCTAGAGGCTATCAAACTCAGGATCCTGGCTCTCGCAGTCGATCGAATTACAGTACCTACGGCAGCTATGGATCGACTTCAGGAGGTGGAGGTGATCGGGGTTCAGGGGGCAGCTCCCGTTGGGGGGGTGGCTTGCCGACGAATTTAACAGCTTTGATCTTGGTAGGATTGGTTGCCTTCTTTGGGGGATTTGCTGCCCGTGATTTCTACGCCGAACGTGGGGGATTTGATGATACTCGGATCGTGATGTCCGAAGAAGTTCCGATCGCCCTGCGCTCCTTTTGCACGAACTATAACGGCTATCCCTCCTTTACCGTGGTTCAACTCAACAGCATTTCAACTCTCACCATGGCAGTTGTGCCTGTTCTCAAGTTAGATACTTGTTCGATCCCAGTTCGGCAAACCGCAAACGCTCTCCAGGCTTTGGGCGTTCAGGAACGATCTAATGCTTTGGGGCCTCAATTGGGAGGATCGAATCTCACCTTGATCGAGTTTCCCATCGCTCGGAATATGGCTCAATCCCTCTATGATCGCTTTCCAGAACTTAGCCAAACTGTAGGTGGAGAACAACGCCTTGAGGAGGAAGTTGTAGCAGAAGTGGAAGATGCCATTAACGACGCTTTAGGATCAGATGTCGTTGGGTTTGATATGGGATCGCTTGCTCCAACAAATATGTCCGGAGTTTATGTCATGATCCCTGGCCACTCCTTCAATCTCCAACCTCAACTCCCTCGATAAGTCGAGAGCCTTGGTGAATGAGGACTCTTCTAACCTCTCACCCAAGCGGATCGAGTTGATCACCATAGCTTGGGACGATTGCCGGGATTCGGTTGGGAGCTGGCTGTATTTTGATGGATTGCCTTACACTCAGGTAATTCCAAAAACGTTGAGGAGTCAATTTTATATCCGTGATCGG
>CAZONZ010000362.1:0-4401 GCA_964581005.1 uncultured bacterium | reverse complement strand
GATATTAAACCCAGATCCAGCCTTGAGCAGTTCCAGATCTATATCAAGCTAAAATGCGGGAATCGAATCTGATAGAGAACAGAGTCTCTTTAACGATCCAAATGGGGATCGAATTGGTAGTTCCTGTTGATTTCAAGATCTCTAAACGTGATCGATGAAGCGTTTGGATCTGCGGTTGCTGGAACTGGGCAAAGCGAGAAGATCCATCGTCAGAAGCGATTGAGTGATCCATACTAATCCAATAGGAATCTATTTTTGAGTCTGTTCTGTGATCTTCTCTTGAGTACGAAGTATGTCACATTCTCCTTCTTCCAGACTCCCAGGATCGATGAAAGTTGGGCTTGGGTTAGTGATCGTAGCTTTCGGAATCGGGGGCTGGGTGCGGTGGACCTGGCCGAGTTTGACCACATCTCCTCGTCAAGATTTTGCGGTAGCCCAACCCACTCAACCTCAACCCTTTCCCACTCAACCCGATCCAATCGATCCTCAAGATCCAACCCAGCGTCCTAATCCTCCTCAGCCTCCCAACAGGGCCGACGATCCTTTAGGCCCGATGCCGATCGAAGATATGCAGGCTGAACTTCGAGCCTTACGGGAACAAGTCGTACAACTCTTAGATCGGATCCAAGCCCTGGAAGCAGAACTGGAACAGCAAGCTCCTTCCCCGAATCCCACCCTTGACGCTTCGACCGCTGCTCAGATCACTTCGACCCCCACACCTGCCGATCCGGCTCAACCCTCACCGTCTGTGTTACCAACCCTCGATCCGCCTAACCCCACATCGATCCCAACCGCAGAACCAACACCCGAACCCACACCCGAATCGACATCACCCCCCTTGCAAGTGGGGACTCAAACGATCAGCCTGCCGGGAGATGTTCTCTTTGATTTTGATAAAGCCACGATCCGACCCGAAGCGGCCACCCTTTTACAGCGTGTAGCGGATTCCCTGCGGGAAATGTCCTCAGCCCGGATCCTTGTTGCAGGTCATACCGATAATATTGGGGACGAAAGTTACAATTTGGGCTTGTCATTGGATCGGGCAAACGCGGTCATGGACTATTTAACCGATCAATTGCCTGACGATAAACCTTTTAGCTGGAGTGCCACAGGCTATGGATCGTCTCAACCCATTGCCGACAACTCCACCTCTGAAGGGAGACAACGAAACCGTCGAGTTGATGTGATCATTGCACCCTAGAATTTCATGATCTCTAAGGGACTGAATAGCAACGATCAAGAATTCAGGTTTCTTAACAGATCAAAAGCTCTCAATCTCAACATGATCAGCCAAGATCGGATCATGATTGCCGCAGTAAACCTTGGAAGACAGGAGGTTGCCATGAGGGGCATCACGGTTGGATTGATCACGCTTGGACTCTTTGGCTTACTCAGTTGTGGATCGGCGAGGAATCCAGAAGCGGAAAGGGCGGCTTTGCATGCGGCTGAAGTTTGGTTGGAGCTGGTCGATCAGGGTCAGTATGGAGAAAGTTGGGATGAGGCCGCTCAGTATTTCAAAAAAGCAGTTTCACGCCAGACTTGGGAGGAAAGTCTAGAAGCTGTGCGGACCCCGTTAGGATCCAATACCTCTCGAACGGTCCAATCGATGCAGTATCGAACCTCTTTGCCTGGAGCTCCCGATGGGGACTATGTGGTGATCGAGTTCCGATCTTCCTTCGAGAACAAGCGATCGGCGATCGAAACCGTGACTCCGATGCTGGAAGAGGATCAAACCTGGCGAGTTTCCGGCTATTACATCAAGTAAAGGATCAAGTAAAAGCATTGCAAACACTATGATCCCCTTCAAGTCTGGATACGGATCAGGGTTGAAAAGCATAGGCTGCCATACTGACACCCTGCTGCTTCTTTCTCAGTAGATGTGGCTCGATCCAAACGGTATGCGATACATACCGATCATCACCACGGATTCGAAACTTCAATTCAGCCATGACTTGAGTTCCGTCAATGCTCTCAAATGCCTGGATTTTCTTGTATTTTCCCAAGAGGTGCTGAAATACCGATCTTGTTTCCTCTCTGCAATCCTCTGTCATCCCACTGAGGTCAGGAATTCCTATGATGCGAACAATGTCTCCAACGGCCAATTGGATCCCGTTAACATCTGTGACGAGTTTACTCATTGGCATCGAACGCTTTCTAGATGAGGATTGGAACTTGAGGATCAAGCTTAGTTAGAGACGATCAAGCAGAACGATCAGAGCTCCGGCAGAGTCTCTAGAGTGTAGGCGATCTCCAGATCCCAAGTGGGCAGATCCCCATCAATCGTCACGGTAAACGGATGTTCCGGCCAGTCTTGAGCAGGATCCAATCGGATCAGGTGACAATCATAGGCTCCATAGATGTTTGAGGCGTTCAGATCAAAACGGTCTCCTGTGACGTCATCGGTAGCTGTCCAGCTTGCACTCCTGACGGTAGGACAGTGCATCCCGATCCCGAAAAACACAAACAAAGGATGACGGGATCCATACACCGCATCAACTTGGCTCAGATCCTGGTTTTGCTCTGGATACCGAGCGATCACAGGCCAACTATCGGGTAAATTTCGTTGATTAAACAGTTGCCAACGAGTTTCCCAAAAGCGAGCGATCCAATCGGCCATAAACCGGATCCCACCTGGAGCATTCATATAATTACGATTTGCCCACGGGATCGCTGCCTGATACTCATCGTAGGCAACAAAGGATAGGGCCTCCTTTCTAGACACTCTGTGGTAGCTCATGTCAATCGATCTCCTGCGATCTCCTGCCGAAGTTGGATCTATTCTTGGATCAATCGATCTGAGTTGAGGAGTGGGTTGTGGGCAAGGTGTATTTGGTGGGCGCTGGCTTAGGGGATCGATCGATGGTGACCAGCCGAGCGCTGGAGGTGGTGCAGCAGGCTGATGTGGTCTTGATCGATGACTTAGTCGATCCGCATCTGTGGGCTGAGATCCCTGGTAAAGCAGTCGTGATCCGAGTGGGGAAGCGGGTCGGACAGGAAACGATCTCGCAGGATCAGATCAATCAGGTGCTGATCCAGTTGGCTCAGAGTCATCAACAGGTTGTGCGTCTCAAAGCGGGGGATCCGTGGATTTTTGGGCGGGTGTTGCAGGAGATCCAGGCTCTCCAAACTGCACGCTGTTCCTTTGAAGTTATTCCAGGGATCTCATCGGCCTTGGGCGGGCCTTTGTTTGCTGGGATCCCTTTAACGGATCCTCAGCGAAGTCGTTGTTTTGCTGTCCTGACGGCGCATGATCTGGAGGCGTTACCTTGGGAAGCGTTGGCGCAGCTAGAGACTCTGGTGATCCTGATGGGATCTCAAAAACTGGAAGGAGTCATGGAGCGGTTGATGGCAGTAGGCCGATCGGCTGAGACTCCCGCTGCTTTCATTCGACATGCTGGCGGATCCCAACAACAAGTTTGGACGGGATCCTTAGCAACACTCAGTCAGCAGATCTCGACTCAATCCCGCTCGCCTGGGATCATTGTGGTGGGTGAAGTCGTCCGGTTACGAGATCAAATCTTGCCCTGGGGATCGGAAAGTTGGCGTCCAGATCCGCGTCCTCTGGCTGGAAAAACGGTGTTAGTCACTCGTGCTGATACTCAAGCAACAACACTGACGGATCTGCTGAAGCTCCAAGGCGCAAGAGTGATTGAAATGCCCACCCTAGAGATTGTGCCTCCGTCCAGTTGGGATCCTCTCGATCAAGCCATTGAGAAACGATCCGAGTTTGCCTGGGTAATTCTGACGTCAGCGAATGCCGTTACCTACTTTTTTGATCGACTGCACCACCAAGGACTCGATAGCCGCTGCCTGCATTGCCTCAAGATTGCTGTTGTTGGATCCAAAACGGCTACAGTCCTGGGTCAATACGGGATCCGACCTGATTTGATGCCAACCGAATTTGTCGCGGATGCCCTGCTTGACGCCTTTCCAGGAGCATCGGATCTCGTCGGCCAGAAAATCCTCTTTCCACGAGTGGAGACAGGGGGCCGTGAGGTTTTGGTCAAAGGGTTACAGGATCTAGGCGCTACGGTGGTTGAAGTGGCTGCCTATCAATCGATCTGCCCTCCCTATACCGATCCTCCGGTGATCCAAGCGCTCCGATGGGGTCAGGTTGATGTTGTAACGTTTGCGAGCTCCAAAACCGTTCAGCATTTTTGTTATCTTCTGCAGCAGGCCGATCTGGATCTCGACGTGCTCCAGCCATCCAAGATCGCTGCAATTGGCCCCAAAACAGCGGAGACATGCCAATCCTATTTCGGACGAATGGACATCATGCCTGCTCAATACACACTTGAGGATCTGGTTCAGGCTATTGTTTCAGCCAGCACATCTGAGGCATGGTAGATCTACATCAAATCAGTTGTGCTTCACGCTATTTTGAGATCGCCAAGCTACACA
>CAZONZ010000361.1:0-4405 GCA_964581005.1 uncultured bacterium | reverse complement strand
ACGTCTAGATCGGATCAGGGCAGCCTTCTCCATTGGAATCAGATCACAAACTCACGAAGATCCCGATCACCCCAAACCCGTTTAGTGGGAATGATAGGATTAGTCAGTCTTTGAATTGCATCTGCATGATCACTATTCGGGAATGAGGTTTGGTTTATGGCTCTGATGTCTCAGCGATCCGCGTGTGTAGCCCTGCTTGGTTTAGGCTTGACCTTGGGAACCTCCCTGCCTGCTGCTGCAGATTTAGAGATCTGTAACAACACCGGATATTTAGCCAGTGTTGCCATTGGGTATTCGTCTGGGGATACCTGGGTTTCAGAAGGATGGTGGAATATTGAAGGGGGTGACTGTGCCACTGTGGTAGACGGTGATCTGCCCTTGCGCTACTACTACCTCTACGCAGAACATGATGAGGTCGGGGGAGGCTGGAGTGATGAGTATTATTTCTGCACCTCCGATAACAAGTTCACGATCGTGGGCGATACCAACTGTGAAAGCCGTGGTTATAACACCACAGGGTTTGTTGAGATCGATACGGAAGATGCTTTAGATTTCACGTTCACCTTGATTGATTAATGGGTTAAGTAGGATCTAACTCCCTCGTCATACCATCAGGTTGCAAATCTCTGGGATCCCAAAGACTTTCCATGATCTTTGAGGATCCCTAGAGTACCCATTCAATCGATAGCTCAAGGATCTTGACAACGACGGAGGGATTCTTAAGCGCCTTAAGGGTCTCGCTCGATCCTGATCTCAGGCCATCACCATGCCGCCGTCGATATTGAACACTTGACCTGTGATGTAAGCTGCGGCTGGATCTGCGGCTAGGAAGCGGACCATAGCTGCCACCTCCTCAACTGTGCCCATCCGACCTAACGGGATCCACTTGAGGATCGGGGTGGGATCGAGATTTTCAGTCATTTGGGTGGCAATGAATCCAGGGGCGACAGCATTAACCGTAATATTTCGGCCTGCCAATTCACGAGCAGCACTGCGGGTTAATCCGATCACGCCAGCTTTGGCCGCACTGTAGTTAGCTTGTCCAATGTTACCGATCACGCCGATCACAGAGGTAATATTGATGATCCGTCCTCGCCGTTGCTTGATCATGATCTTGGCTGCAGCCTTTAAGCACAAAAACACTCCGGTTAAATTCAGATCCAGAACCGTTTTCCAGTCCTCCAGCTTCATGCGCATGATCAGCGTATCGCGGGTAACCCCAGCATTGTTGATCAGTATATCCACTCGACCCCACTGCTGCTGAACCTGAGCAAAGATCTGATCCACATCTTGGGATTGACTCACATCCCCGGCAACCGCGAGAGCCTCCCCACCCGCCGAGGTGATCAATTCAACGACTTCTGCAGCAGCTTCTGCCGATCGAGCATAGTTGACAGCCACCTTAGCCCCAGCTGCGGCCAGACTTAACGCAATCGCTCGACCGATCCCTCGACTCCCCCCTGTCACGAGTGCAACTTGGTCCTGGAGAGGATTAAGGCTGGGGGTTAGATCTGCCAACGGATTCAACTCAGACAACGGATCCTCCTTCTTCATGACGAGTCTACAGCTCACCCGTCAAAGCTTAGAGCCTACCTCGAAATCAACCGTGTGGATCAACTTCAATAAGAATTTTAAGGATTGCAGCCAGTAGAGCAGACAGCTCTGAGCAGAAATGATATAAATAGAAGCCTCACCTTTAGGGAGCCTGCTTCACTACTCAGGATCTTTCGGTTCTCTGCCCCCCACAAGCAACCTGTTTCACCCACTCACGCTGACTCTTCGACGAACTATGCACACCTTCCTGCCCATTGCCTATTTCGAGCATCGCTTTGTTCCCTTTGCTGAAGCGAATATTTCAATTGCAACTCATGCTTTGCATTATGGAACAGCTGCGTTTGGCGGGATGCGTGGGCTTCCCGATCCCCAGAACCCTAATCAAATCTTACTGTTTCGGCTGGATCGACATTGTAAACGTTTAAGTGAGAGTGCCAAGTTTCTCCACTATGATCTGCCTGCCGATAAACTAGAATCTGTCATTGTTGAGTTTGTGGTACGGAATCAACCCAAAGCCCCTTTTTACCTCAGACCCTTTGTTTATACCTCTGATCTCGGTATTGCACCTCGACTTCATAAAGTTGAGAAGAACTTTTTTATCTATGGATTAGAGTTGGGAGACTATTTATCAGGAGATGGGGTGAGTTGCCGAATCAGCTCCTGGTATCGGCAAGAAGATCGGAGTTTCCCTTTGCGGGGTAAGATCAGTGGGGCCTATATCACCTCGTCCCTGGCTAAAACGGAAGCTGTAGACGCAGGGTTTGATGAAGCCATTTTGATGAATACTCAAGGGAAAGTTTGCGAAGCTTCTGGCATGAATATCTTCATGGTTCGGAATGGTAAGCTGATCACTCCGGGCTTTGAACAAGATATTTTGGAAGGGATCACTCGTGATAGTATCCTAACCTTAGCCAAGGACATGGGGATCCCCTGTGAAGAACGCCCAATTGACAAGACTGAGCTTTATATTGCTGAAGAAGCGTTTCTAAGTGGTACAGCAGCCAAGATTGCTCCAATTAAGCGGATCGAGAACTATCTGTTGCCTGATCGGCATCCGATTACAACAAAGCTACAGCAAAAGCTGAGCAAAATTACCGAAAACCGCGATCCTGACTATCAGCATTGGATTACGGTCATCCCGCTCACTTAGGGTTCATGAGTAAAAATCAGTGACCTAGAATCTGAATGGCTAAATATGTCAGTCAAGTTCAGGATCCTGAGGTTGCTACAAGGGTTTCAGGATCACGTTCTGTGGTTTTGGACGCTGGATGTGAGGTTATTCCTACTCGACTTGAGTAGAGTTGTAGCTGAGGTTGATAAGGGGCAATTCCCATTGCTGATCGCATCAAGAAGGCTTTCAGTCTAGGAATGTGATCGGTAGTCACCAACCCAAAACGGCGGCTCAGTTGAAGCCATACGTTGGTATTGGAAAAGAGTCGATTAGCTGTGTCAGTGGCGAACAGAAAAGCGCGGTTTTCCAACTGTCGAGATCGTTGGTAGGTCGTCAATAGAGCTGGATTGCCTGGGTCAAATCCTCTGCGATCGGCTTCAAGCAAGAGATTCGCTAATGCGGCAACATCTCGCATGCCCATGTTCAAGCCCTGTCCACCAACTGGATGGGTTGCATGAGCCGCATCTCCTACCAAAGCAAGCCGAGATCCGATATAGCGATCTGCATGAAGACGGCGAGGTTGGTAAGAGGATCGAGATCCAACGGAGAGGATTCGACCTAAATGAGATCCAAACGAAGGGGAGATGGCTGCGATAAAGTCCTCATCGCTAAGACTCAGCAGATGATCCTGATCGTGCGCACGGATGGTCCAGACCACACAGCTCCGGTGGGATCCAGAGGATCTTGAAGTAGACGTTGGGGACGATCCCTGGGTGGCAGGTTCGATCATGGGTAGGATCGCAAAGGGGCCACTGGGTTGAAACCGCTCGTAAGCCACCTGTTGATGTGGGTGTTCTGTGGTTACGGTGGTCACTAAGCAGACTTGGCCATACTCCCAACTTGTCACCGGGATCCCGGCCAGCTGGCGAACGGAGGATCGACTACCATCCGCCCCAATCAGTAATCGGGTTTGGAGGGTATGGATCTGACCCGCTTGCTCAACCTTGAGTGTCAATCGTGAAGGGGTGAGATTGTTGCAGTCAAATTCATCAGATCCTTTCAACCCTTCAGATTCCTCAGGATCTTCAGCAGCTTTAGCCTCTCGATCAGTGTCTAACTCGGAATCGATCGCTTGCAGACGGGCGGGGCAGATCCAGTCAATCTGGGGATACGTTGATAAGACCTGATAAAGTCCGGTCTGGGTTACCCAGTTTTCAACCACATAGCCCAAAGCTTCTGCCTGGATCAGCTCCCGTTCCAAATGAACATAGTGACCAAATTGACCATCCGAAACCTGGATCCGATCAATGGGAGAAACCCCCAAGTCTTGCATGATTGACCAGACCCCCAACTGGGTCAGCATCCGCATCGATCCCAATGCCAGCGCACTAGCTCGTCCATCTGACCCTGGCCCAAAGCCAAATCCGGATGATCCAAACGGCAAGGATCGAGCTTCGATCAGACCAATTTTCAGAGACGTTTGCCCTAGAGCAGCAGCCAGAGTTGCGCCCACCATTCCCGCCCCAACAATCAAGACATCGTAGTCAGGGTTGGGTTGAGAAGCCAGATCGAGCGGCTCAAGAGAGATCATAAAACGCAATCAACCTAAGCAAATCTTCAAAGTGGCCTTATTCTAGCATTCAGATCCGGCTCACCTGCCAAAGAGCTGGTTCCCTAAGGTGATTTGTGAACTACCAGACACCGACCGCTAGGCGGTACGGTGCTGGCTTCCCTCTTCAC
>CAZONZ010000360.1:0-4450 GCA_964581005.1 uncultured bacterium | reverse complement strand
GGATCTGGATCGGGGGGAGGTGGGGGAGTAGGATCCGGAGGGGGAGGACATTCAGAGACTTCCTCTAGATCATCTGGATCGCACGGATCCTCCATAGCGGCTGAGTCTGAGGTGGTGAGGGGAGGGCTGTCAGGGGTTTCAGGATCGGTGTAGGAGGCTTCGATGACAATGGTCATGGTGGCGAGGTTCTCGCTGAGAGTGGCTTGGGTGCGGAAGTAGCCCTCTCCATCAGTGGTGCCCGTCGCTGCTGCTACGGATCCATTGGTTGGGGTCAACGTGATCTCAACGGGGGGACGTTGGTTAGTGTCATCCAGGATCAGCTCTCCGTTTTCGTCCTCTATCCGGACCCGGATCTCTAGCTCTTCGGGTTGACTCTCATTGGTGGTGGTAGGGAGGTTGACTTCTTCGATCGAGAGGTTGGTACAGCCTGGATCGATCGTGATCGCGGTTGATCCTTCACCCAGGGGAAACAGCAGAAATACATCTAGGGGGTTGTAAGTTGTCGCGGTGAGGGTATGATCTCCATCGGTTGAAATGAGGCAGGGATCGAGGGTGTATGGCTGATCCGAGCGAGTCTGGAGAATCACTTGATCACCGCTAAAGTCTCCTCTCCAGACAATGGCGTACTGGGAGCTGAGAATGGGGATAGATGTGGTGTAGAAGGGTTGAGGTGGGATCAGGGCGATCTCGATGGAGCTGAATCCGGGGAGGGGAACGTCAATGGCCAAGCTTGTGGAGGCTTCAGCAGGATCGAGGGTGGGCGTGGCTGACTCAGGGTGATCAGCTTGGGGAGGTTGAATACTGACAGAGGAGTTGCTGTTACAGCTTACTAGTGACCATAAGCAACAAAAAGCAATAGATGCAGCTAGGGGGAAGGTTGATCTTGACTTCAAGAGTTGCATGATTCTGTGTCTTTCCTTCATGAATTTGCGCTATGAGTAAACAAACAACTTTTGTCGCTTCTTGATCATTATAGGACATATTACTGAGCAGATTTACTGGTTTTCTAGTAAATCTATTTTAAGCTTTACGTTATGCATGAAACACCAAGAATTTCTTGGGAGCTATTTGGATCAGTAATAATAACAGAGTCTTCATCATGTAATACAGGGTTTTCAGTTATCAAGCACCTGCATTGCAGAAAAGACGATATATCTTTGACAATAGACAAATCATCTTTTGCAAACAATAAATCACGAGAGCCTGACACCTCAAAAGGTATATAAATTTCTATTCTGGTTTTAAATAATCCTATATCTGGATAGTAATTGTATTCTGCTTGCTTATTACTTGAGCGATAGGGAACTACTGCAGTTTCGTTAGGAAGAGCTAGTGCATGAGTAAGAGAGTCAACTATTAACTCCTCTTCTATGGGAAACTCAAATCTCAGATCGATATATCTACACCAAGGTGTATAATTCTCATTATCTATCATAACCTTGAAATATCTACCCCCTGAAAAAAATATATACATACAATCCGGTGGAGTAGGTGAATCTTGAGGCTTATATGATGTGCCGTATGAAATCAAAGCTTCACACGAGAAGTGATCACAAAAGCCATTAACAAGAGTTCTTGTCCAAAAGAGAGGATCTTTATCTATGTTTACCCATAAATCTAGCCATGTCGAGAAATCTCCGACTACAGACTTCACCTCACAGACTAGACCCTCATGAGTATCTGCTTTGGATAATTTCATTCCTGAAATATTATGTGTAACTATAATCTTCCTAACGTCTAGTTGAGTCAAGATACTTAAAGCCAGTCTAATGTCGGATAAAGATGAAATGACATTAAGAAAAATATCCATTATGGCCTTCCTCCTAAACTGATTCCCTCTTGGTACACACTTTGTGCTCGATTTATGTCGGACTGACTAAAAGCAGGATTTGAGTTGATTTCATGTAATGAATCTTGATTGATACCTCCATACTTTTTGAAAATAGTAAATACCTTGTATTCATTTTTTGACATTGGGCGAAGATCGGTTCCATCCACTGGATATAAACGACGTACTCCAGGCTGGTTAGTACCGTGATATCCGTAGCGTCGACCATTTATTGTAAAAATACCAGCTGCTAGCGTAGCAGATCCTGAATTTATGCTTGCAACATCGTTAGCAACATTTACATTTGGAAGTATAATAGTATTCTCTTTCTTGGGCGGATCACTTCCTCTAATTTTGTTGAAGTAGTGACGGTCTGCAGGCTTCAGATAGCAGTAGGTTTGGCTAGCAAAGCTAACTTGAGGAGAATGACTTAGATTCGCACTAACCAGATCGATTGGGCATGAACTTTCCTCTACCGACCCATCCCGAAGAGTTAGATCCACCCCTGCCAACAACGTCAGCTGTGGATCCCCATCTGCCTTCGCCTGGATTGTGATCTCATCACTGTCTGCAAACGTTTCGCCAGATAGCGGCTGGGTGAGATCCACCTTCACATCATTCGGTAGCAGCTCCAACTCCGCCCGCACATACAAATTCGCTCCAGTCTTTGGCAGTGTGAACAGCGGTAACGGTTGCACAGGAAGCACGGATCCCCAAATAGCCTCTTCAATCCCAGCAACAGGATCCGATCTGATGGGCGGGGATCTACTGGCTATGTTGGATCCGTTGAGAAACTGAGTTACGGATCCGGATCCAATGGATGAGGTGGATGTCTCTTGGGAGGGATCCAGGGGATCCGGGAAAACTGTGGCAAAAGTATCTCTATTGCAGATTGCTAGAGACCAAATACAGCCAAAAGCAAGCATCGGAAGGATAGGAGAAAATGATTTTGGAATGAGATGAAACATATTCCTCTGCCTCTCTTAGGTGTCTACTAGTTCTTGACAATAACTATTTAGGAATTGAATAGCTTCATTTTTAAAACTATATCAAATGTTTCTTGGTTTAGCCCTTCAAAATGATCAATTTAGGGTGGACCGCCCTCTGATATCGAGGTCAATGAAATAGATAAGTACATCCAGATCTCAAAACGAGCAGCTGGCTCCTTTTTCTTCTTGCACAAGCTTGTATCTAAACTACTAAAACAGTCATCTTTCCACAGTTCATAAACCTTTTCAAGAGTGTCATCGGCAGAGATAAATCCCCTAACAACTTTCTCACAAACCTGGTAAGCATACTTTATCCTAGCTTGCTCTGCTGTAGGAACTGCAAGACTTAGCTCTTTTAACGTATTTTGAAAGTCCTTTCGTAATTCCTCTGGCTCAAAGTTTCCTGGTTCAGCTTGATATCCTGCAATATATCTCAAATGCTCACTACCTTTACCTTGTGCAAGTTGGTCTATTGCCCATTTTAATACCTCCTGAAGTGTTTGAAGACCTAAGGAATATCTTACAAGCAATTCATCTGTCCTAGTAGCACATTTCTTCTCTTCATTCATAAGCAACCTTTGAACTCGCTACAAATCGAGACAATTGTGAAACTTGCCAATCGAATTATACAGATCCTGAAAGGCAACATATTCTTCATTATCATCTAATACAAATAAGTCTTCGTAGTTTGCAAGAAAAATATTCACTGCGGTCAAAAGGGCCTTAATATATACATTTACCTCAACTTCCGCGATCTTATCATGTGCTCTAGACAATACCAATATATTGTCATTGTTTAAGTAAACGTAGAAACCAAATGAGCAGCCAATCCCAATGAACTCAAAAGATTTACCATCTTTACTGTCCGTCAGTAGCATTCTGGTTTGGTCTAACAGATCCGAAACTGAAGGGAGGATCATCATAGAATACCTTGGCTGAGAGGAAATAGAGCCAAAGTCCCCTAAAACAGTCATGTAACCCTGGCTAAATCCATATACTTTGTTTTCTTCCACCCGTGCTTCCAGAAAAAACTCTATATGTCCCATCACTCAGACCTCACTGGAAAAATAGTTATAACACTGCAATCATTAGAGTCAACTACTACTCGGACTATATCTCTCATTCCATGAACTATTATACGATCTTCAAAAATTTGTAGAATACTCTCAGGGTTGGATATTCTAGTCCCTGAGTTGACCAAATTCTTTGCCGCTGTTTCCAGCTCTGCTCTTGTGGTCCCTGCTGCGAAAAGATCTCCACCTGGGTTAGTTCCAGTGATATGCCTCGCTTCAATATGTATCCAACCTTTCCTTGAAGTCCCGTCTAAGATCGTTGGCTGAATCAGTCCACCTCTCGGTAAGGCTGCTGCACATCTGCACTCTGGAGGAACGTTAGGCTGGACAACAAAAGATGCTTTTGTGGATGCACTGTTTGAAGAATCTACAGGGCAAGACACCTCCTCCACGGATCCATCTCTGAGAGTCAGATCCACTCCGGCTAAAAACGTCAGCTCCGGATCCCCACTTGCTGTCGCCGAGATCGTGATCTCATCACTGTCTGCAAACGTTTCGCCAGATGGCGGCTGGGTGAGATCCACCTTCACATCATTCGGTAGCAGCTCCAACTCCGCCCG
>CAZONZ010000359.1:0-4456 GCA_964581005.1 uncultured bacterium | reverse complement strand
CTTGGGGCCGCGCTGGAATATCTGTGCAGAGAGTCCAACAAGCTCTATAACTGCACCGTTTATCTGGCCCGACAGCTTTATTTCAAAGAAGGCAAATTCTCCAACGGCCAATGGCTCTCCAGCCAGATGAAACACAACCCCCACATGAAAGCACTCTATACCAGTGCGGCCCAGCAGACCTGCATCAGCGTCGGGGAAGCCTTTAGCAGCTTTAAGCGGTTAAGAGACCTCTGGCTGAAGGGTGAATTACCAGAACGGCCAAAGCCGCCCAGTTACCGCACCTCTGATGGATTGTTCCCAATTAGCTATCCAGTGCGATGGCTGAAACGGCTGGACAATGGTCAGGTCAAAGTGCCCATGGGGAGATCCTGCAAGGTCTGGTTTGGGCTACCAGAGATTTTCATCCCATTCCCCACCAACCTGGGCTGGAAGAACGTCACGGCTTCTTTGGCCGCTTGCTTGGGATTTCGATGATGACTAATCCCCGATCCGCTCTGAGTTGTCATAAAGCTATCCAGAGAATGGCAAGGTTTTACGAGACTTTAGGCTGAAAACTAGCAGCAGTTAAGCAAAAGCTACCGATCTTGTCACACAACTTTACGCCTTGGGTCTGAGGAGATCCCAAGAGACATTTTCGACTCATGAACTGAGCCTACCTGAATCTAAATAGGTCTGTCCGATGGATGGTGTTGCTTCCGTGATCGATGATCGTGATCACCATCCCCGTTGTTGCCGAAGCTGAGCGCGTTTGCCATCGAGATCCTCAGGGGAAACCCGTCCGTAGGTAGCGGTGAGGGAGGCTAACCGATCGGCAATCCCTTGGTGCAACATCTCAGCGGTGTAACGCCAACCCCAGTTATGGCTTGATGTTCCAGGAATATTCATGCGGGAATCTCCACCCAATCCCATCACATCTTGCAGAGGCGTGATCGCGGTATCAGCCACAGAGGACAGAGCTAAGCGGATCAGATCCCAATGGATCCCTTCCCCGCACTGGCCGCCTAGATAACGCAACACCGTATCCCGCTCCCAATCGGCGATCCGATCACCGTAAAACCAACCGACAACCGTGTCATTATCGTGAGTCCCTGTGTAAACCACAAAGTTGTGATCGTAGTTATGGGGCAAATACGGATTATCCGGTCCCCCGTTGAAGCCAAACTCAAGGATCTTCATCCCTGGCAAGCTAAATTCATCCCGCAAGGCTAGAACTTCAGGGGAAATATCACCTAAATCTTCAGCTGCTACCGGGATCTGACCAAGTTTATCTTTGAGCTTGTTGAAAAAATCAGATCCAGGGCCTTTCATCCAGCTACCTGTTTCAGCTGTCGGAGCATCTCCAGGGATGGCCCAGTAGCTCTCAAACCCCCGAAAGTGATCGATCCGGACGCAATCAACCGTTTTGAGAAGGGACTCCATCCGTTGGATCCACCAGCCATAGTCTTGTTGTTTCAAGATGGTCCAGTCGTAGAGAGGATTGCCCCAGCGTTGGCCCGTGCTGCTAAAGAAATCGGGAGGAACACCAGCAACCAATTCAGGGTTCCCGTTTTCATCTAAATGGAAGATCTCTCGATGAGCCCAGGCATCAGCACTGTTGTGAGCCACATAGATCGGCAAATCCCCCATCACCCTGATCCCAAACTGGTTGGCATAGTCTTTGAGAGCTTGCCACTGCTGCGCAAACATAAATTGCCAGAATTGTTGCTTGCGGATCGACTCAGCTTGTTCCGTGCGGGCCGCAGCGATCGCTTCCGGTTGGCGTTGACGGATCGGTTCCTCCCAGCTGCTCCAAGGTTGCTCGTTATACGCTTCCCGCAAACTCATGAATAGGGCATAGTCATCCAGCCAGAAGCTTTGCTCAGCACAAAAGTGTTGGAAGGCTTGGGTTTGGGCCTCGGTCACCTTGGTTTGGAAATTCTTCCAGGCTTGATCTAAGAGGGCAAATTTGAAGGGAATCACTAGATCAAACGGAACCTGACCAGGGAACGATTGGGTAATCGGGATCCACTGAGGTAGACGTTCCCAATCAGCAGGGGAGAGGAGACCGATCTCGACGAGGTGATGAGGACTGATCAAGAGGGGACTACCGGCAAAAGCAGAGAAGCACATGTATGGAGAATTGCCCCATCCGGTTGGTCCCAAGGGCAAAACCTGCCAGAGACGTTGACCACTCTCCACCAGGAAGTCCACAAATCGATAGGCTTCCGGCCCTAGATCACCGATCCCAAACGGACCGGGTAAGGAAGTGGGGTGTAATAAGATTCCACTTGTGCGACCGAACAGCATAGCCCTGCTCCCAAAACTAGACTCAGTGTACCGTGAGACGACAATCCCAATCGGGTAAAGATCCCTTGCAAAATGACACACGTTTCTTTAAGCTCCCAACACATGATCTTAACCATGATCGGTAAACCCTTGTAGGCTTGTCTCCTGCCCTTGTTGACCCTTGCTTCTGCGTTCTCCCTCCTTATGAAGAGTGGGATTATGAAGAGTGGCATTATTAAGAGTGGCATTAAGAGTGGCCGAGAGGGATCCCCTAGATCCCACAATGCAACCACCTCATGCAAGAGATCCATTGACAGAGCCGAACGGGATCCTGATGATTTCTAGAGCTGATCGAGATTGAGTTTTAGACCATTCTGCTCACGGGCTATCATCCATGACCTGATCCAACTTCTGTAAGCGCCACTGAGCATCGTGATACCGATCCGTCTGAATTTCTAACAATCGAATTCCCTGATCTGGCAACATATGCAAGAAATCGATCAACTGCTGCCAGCTTTGGATCGTATGATACTCTACCCCATGTAACTGACAAAGCTTCCCAAAATCAATGGCTTGAGGCATGACAAAATAATCGTAAAAAGGAGGATCATAATTAGCAATGGGCAACATCTCAAAGATCCCACCTCCTTGATTGTTGATCAGGATAATCGTTAAATGCCCCTTAAACTGATGGTGGACAAGAAAACCGTTACTATCATGTAATAACGCTAGATCCCCTGTCAGCAAAACCGTTGGTCGATAATGGTGAGCGATCCCCAGAGCCGTTGAAAGTGTTCCATCAATTCCATTGGCACCCCGATTACAGAAAGGCCGGATCCGCCGTGATCCAGGCTGCCAGAACCATTCCACATCTCGGATCGGCATACTATTGGCAATGAATAAGGGGGTTTGAGAGGGCAAGATCTGAGATAGGATCCAAGCCACTTTGCCTTCAAACAGGTGATCAATCCAATTCATTTCACGATCTAAACGATCACGAGCTTGAGATTCTAGATCTTGCCATTGGTTCAAGTAGGCAGAAATTGGCTTAGGAGGATAGTCACGTTGGAGACTCAGAATTTTGGCAACCCATTCAAGATCACCATGCAGATGCTGAGTATGGCCATGTAACGGATCTAAATTGCGTTCTCCTGGATCGACAACCCATTCGATCGGTTCAGCCCTATCTAGCCACGATCGTAAGACTTTACTGGTTGGTAGTCCACCTAATCGGATCACCTGATTTGGGATCAGTTGCTTGGCTAAACGTTGATTTCGCAGGATCAGATCGTAGGTGCTGATCAGATAGGGATTGAGATCGGCATAGTTTCGTAAAGGAGATAATCCTTCGGCAAGCACAGGCCATTTGAGGATCATTGCGCATTGGGCCACCGCTTGACTGTAGGCCAGGGGATCGAGAGGCTGGGCTGGACCGGCAATGATCAACCCTCGATCACTTGACTGCCATGATTCGATCGGGAGGTTGGATCCTAGGTTGGAAGGGTGGGCCGGGAGGAGAGGCAAAGATCGGGAGGACTGGGATCGGGATCTAGAGATCCCTTGGAAGAACTGCTGGGGATCTAATTGGGCGGCTAACTGCTGGATTGGCTGGATGCGATCATCCGGGATGGGGGCAAGAGGATCTCGAAAAGGGATATTGAGATGCACAGGCCCAGGTGTTGGGAACAGCGTCCGATCCCAAGCGTGAACCATGGTTTGGCGGAGGTAAGCCAGTTGCTTTAGATCGATCTCTGGAAGAGCAATCTCGGTTTGCCAGTTGGGGTAATGGCCAAAGAGGTTGATTTGATCAATCGTCTGACCAGAGTTGCAATCGCGGAGGTCCAGAGGGCGATCGGCAGTCAGGATCAGCATGGGGATCCGGCTGGTATGGGCTTCGATCACGGCAGGGAAAAAATGGGCGGCTGCAGTGCCAGATGTACAGACTAAAGGAGCAGGGAGACCGGATCGCTTGCCTACCCCTAACGCAAAGAAGGCAGCGGATCGTTCATCCAAGATCGGCAGTGTATCGAGATCGGGATGCTGGGCAAGGGCGATCGTTAAGGGACCGGATCGGGATCCTGGGCAGGTGATAGCGGTGCCAGCTCCGAGGTGAACTAACGTTTCCACCAGGACGGAGGCCCACAGTAGATTCAGATTGCGAACATCGAGTGGCATCGATCCCGGATCTCAT
>CAZONZ010000358.1:0-4465 GCA_964581005.1 uncultured bacterium | reverse complement strand
ACAACACAAAGGATCGTGAGACCAATAATGAAAAGACGGGCATAGGGGAGTTGAAAATTGCCAACGGGTAAACCACCTCGCAACCAAGCAGGAGCTGTGACATCCACATTTTGAGCTCCAAACCAAGGCTGAGTGACGGTCAATTCATAGGTCTGAGCCAGAACCCGACCCACCACCGCCACCACGCCAATCGCCAAGGGCAGCAATAGCGCGATCACCCCAGTCCGGATCCGATACCAATCCACTCGGCGGGCCAAGATCCACATCCCACCCAAAAATAAGGCCGCAAACAAGCCTAGGCGGACGATCATGACCCAATTCACACTCCGGACAAACTGCTGCAGGATCAGGCTGACTCCCCATGTGGCCAAGAGCGTTTCCAGCGGTCGCCCGTAGAGAAAGCGGATCACACTGCGTTCTAGGATCAGCCCTGCCAAAGCCGTCACGAAAAAAGCGGCCACCAGAGCTGGAAAAATGTAGAACTCAACCCAGGGATCCCCAAGCTGCCGGAAGCCGTTCTGTACCGTGAATGTGGTGTAAGCCCCCAGCATGATCAGCTCGCCGTGGGCCATGTTGATCACACCCATCAGCCCAAACACGATCGCTAGACCTAGGGCTGCAATCAAGAGGACAGCGCCGATACTGAGGCCATTGAACAGACTGTCTAGAACAAGCAGCACAGGAATCCCTCGTCAAAACGACCATTACCCACGATCATGGACTTCATGTTCACCCGGTCTGGAGATCGTGATCCCAATAGACTCGATCGGAACAGGGTTCAACCATCAAGATCCATGGATCCATCGTTTCCTAGACCTCGTACTTTCCACCTCTAGCTGGATCGGACCAATCACAGGCAAAGCCCTGAGTTTCTGCCACATACTGGTTCCAGGGCACTGGATCCACAGGCTGCGGGGTCGCATCGACAATTTCAAACAGGCCGTCATCGCGGACTTGGCCAATCCGAACCGTTTTGCTGAGGTGGTGGTTTGAGTTCATCGTCACCGGACCTTCAGGGGCATCGAAGGGGATCCCGTAGGCAGCCATGCGGACAGCATCCAGATCGTCAACTCCACCTGCTTTCTCAGCGGCTTGAGCCCAGACGTTGACGCCAATGTAAGCGGCTTCCATCGGATCATTGGTCACCCGGTTGCTGCCATACTTGGCTTGGAAGGCTTCAACAAACTTCTGGTTGGCCGGAGTATCTACCGTCATGAAGTAGTTCCAGGCCGCATAGTGACCCTTCAAAAATTCAACCCCGATCGCTTTGACCTCTTCTTCCGCAATACTGACGGACATAGAGGGATAGGTATCTGGCCCCAAACCTGCTCCCTGCAACTGCTTGAAGAAAGCCACGTTGCTATCCCCGTTCAAACTGTTGTAGATCACGCCACCATTGGGAAGTGCAGCCCGGATCTTGGTGATGATCGGGGTGACCTCAGTGTTGCCTAGAGGCAGATAGTCCTCACCAACAACATTGCCACCCTTCGCTGCCAACTGGGCCTTGATGATCGTGTTGGCCGTGCGGGGGAAGACATAGTCGGATCCCACCAAAAAGAAGTCCTTGCCTTTATTGTCGAGCAACCAATCCACGGAGGGTTCGATCTGTTGGTTGGGGGCCGCACCTGTGTAAAAGATGTTTTTGGAGCACTCTTGACCCTCATATTGAACCGGGTACCAGAGCATATGCTCCTTGGATTCAAACACAGGCAACACCGCTTTTCGGCTTGCCGAAGTCCAGCAACCAAAGATCACTGCCACGGAATCCGCATCGATCAATTTGGTCGCCTTTTCAGCAAAGGTTGGCCAGTCTGAGGCTCCATCTTCCAGGATCGGTTCCAACTGCTTACCTAGCACACCTCCTGCCGCATTGATCTCATCAATGGCAAGCTGGGTTGCATCGACCACACTGGTTTCACTAATGGCCATCGTGCCACTGAGGGAATGCAAAATCCCGACCCGGATCGTTTCCCCTTGAGCGCGGGCAGGAGCGGAACGTCGAACCAGAATCTGTGGCCCCACTCCTGCAGCGGCTGCAACTCCTGCAGCCATCCCCCATTGGATCAATTGCCGACGCTTCAAACTGTAGTTCATTCAGCTCCGCTCCTCTGGCGCAAAACAACTATCACAAAACACAGCGAACACAACAGAAAAAACTCCGCTAGAGCCGATTCACTCGATCAGAAACTCGATCACATTTCTGTGACCCACTCAGCGGTTGAAATCTGATGATTTGATGATCTAGGAATCCCGATTCAAGCGATTTAACACCGATCGATATCTGGGTTGAGCCTGATTGCGTGATCCTCGATCTATACTCGTAACATCTAAACGATTCACAGCCGAAGAAATTGTATCTCCAACTACAAAAAACCTAGGATGTGGGATCCCAATTCCAGACTTGTTTTTTATCTCTCATCCGGTTGACTTTTCCTTCAAATCCCTTGATCGTTTCCAGCCTTTGACGAATACTCAAGTCTGCCTTTCCCTTGACCTTGCCAAGAGGAGGGTATCTAAAGATAGACTTCGTGCCCCTATGGGAGAATATGGATGGATCTCGCGCTTCCACCCTTGCACGCTTCGATAGGTTGTCTCCGAGACTGAGGGTGTCTTACTCCGCAACATAGCCCCATTTCTGATCAACCTTGACTGCTGCTAACCCTTCTGAAAAAAGTGAGACGCGATCAAACTGTGGCAGGATCACCATGCGACCGGATCGATCAATGTAACCCCATTTTTCTCCAGTTCCGATCAACCCTAAAGGAGCCAGATTATCGGAAAAACTGAGTAAGACATTGATCCCCAGCCGGATCGGAGAGTTGACGGCAATGTCGCCCTGCTGGTCAATAAAGAAGGTCTGCTCACCGCGAGTCACAGCGGCTAAGCCTTCTGAAAAGATTAATGCTCGATCGAATTCAGGATCGATGGCCCACGCTCCCGTCTGATCCACATAGCCGAACTTTCCCCCAATCCGAACTAGCCCTAACCCTTCCGAAAAACTATAGGCTTCATCAAAGCGAGGTTCGATCACGATCTGGCCTTGAGTATTGATATAGCCAGACTTATTATTCAGCTGAACAACAGCTAGCCCTTCTGAAAATAATCCCGCATCTTCAAATTGGGGCGGGATCACAAAAACTCCATTGCGATCGATGAAGCCCCACTCTCGCTTGACCGCAACCAGTCCTAACCCTTCCGAAAAGCCTAAGGTCACGCGGAATTGGGGTGGGATCACCATCTCGCCACGATCGTTGATGTAGCCTGCCTTGGACTTCAGCCGGATCGCCGCTAGCCCTTCGGAAAAGGCACGAGCCCGATCAAATTGAGGTTCAACAACCCAATCGCCCTGCCGATCGATATAGCCCCAACGCTGGTTCAGGATCACAGCGGCTTTATTCTCTGAAAACGCAAAGGCTAGATCAAATTGGGGGGGGATCACGATCTGACCTGAGCGGCTAATGTATCCCCACTTGCCATGGATCTGCACCGCAGCTAACCCTTCGGAAAACTCACGGGCTCGCTCAAATTGCGGCTGGATCACAATCTGGCTGGTCCGAAGTTGGGGATCAAAAAAGAGGGGATCACCAGCCACAGAGTCTAAGCGTTTGGTCCACATCTCTGGGGGAGTAGCCTGAGCGGGCTTGACTGGACCAACGGTTGCCCAGACCAGCGAAACCAGGATCCCACACCGAATCCATTCTTGACAAGCTTGATGACGATCGTGCATTCCATCCCCTTAACCGCAATGTTATCCGTAGAGCCTAACTCAACCGAGATCGAGCTGCATCTGCGAATTTACATCCTTCAACATGTTTAAGGAACAAGAGGACTTGGGCTGATCGATCACGGCAAATACTGCATCGGATCAACTGGGGCACCACCACCAGGACGAACTTCAAAATGGAGATGAGGGCCTGTACTCCAGCCTGTGCTCCCTCGACTCATGATCGTTTGTCCCTGGCTTACATACTGTCCAACCGAAACATAAATCTGACTACCGTGGGCATAACGAGTCACCATGCCGTTGGGGTGGCGCAGATCCACGCGATTGCCGTAGCCATCTCGACCAAATCCGGCGTAGATCACTTCCCCTTCCATCGCGGCCACAATCGGAGTACCCACGGGACCGGCAATATCGATCCCAGCATGGAGCCGCCCACGTCGCCAGCCAAACCCAGAGCTGAATTGCCCATCCACCGGCCAGATGAGACCATCGCTGGCAGGGGCTGGTGGAGGAGTTGCGGGAGCTGGAGTTGGAGCAGGCGCTTGGATCACTTGGACTGGAGCCGGGGTTCGGGGAGAAAGCACAGGGATCGGATTCATTTTCACGATCGGGGTCGGAGTTGGGGGTGGCTCTGTGGGTGGTGGCGTGGATGCCGGCACAGGGGGGGGGGTGTGGTGGGTGAGGGTGTCGGGCGCGGTTGGGGGGGGGGGGGGGGTGAGGGGGGGGGGGGGGGGGGGGGGG
>CAZONZ010000357.1:0-4473 GCA_964581005.1 uncultured bacterium | reverse complement strand
TGGGCTTCGGCCTGGAAGGTGACCCGTCGTAAAGCATGGTTACTCTGAGGATCTTCGGGGCGGGTAGGTTCGTGAATTAACAAACTGCACTGGCGTGCTTCTCGGAGGGCCTGAGTGTGTGCCGCCAGATCGCTGATCAGCACGTAGAGTCGCAGGGGATCCGGTTGGATCACGAAGGGAACTAGGGTTACTAAGGGATACCCCTGATGGATCACCGCTAAGCTGGCTACCACCTCTTGAGTGAGTAGCTGCTGCAGTCCAGGGTGGAGAGAGACGAGAGAGGCCATTGTTACAAACGATGGGTTGAGATAGAGCTTTGCGCGGGTCTAGCCGCTGGAATCGTGATCGGAATCACTGCAATCGAGTGACCAAGGTCATAGTAACTCTATCTTTCCCTTTTTCGCTGCGAGATATCTATGACATTTGGCCTATTTTCCTGTCCACTAGATTCGGATCTCCCTGAAGCTTGCGATAGAAGTTGATACTGAGGATCCAGGCAATACGTAAGTGGACGAGTCTCACCATCAGCTCCTGATCAAATTGTGCAGGCTCTTGGACTGATCGTTCAAATAAAAGGCCCATGCCTAGGAGCCTCTTAAGGGATGTCGAGAGAATTCCAGGATCTCTAAGGATCAGCTGGGATGCTCAAGTCATGAAGCTAACCTGGATCTTGATCTGCATATAGTGTATATCGAGAAAGCACTTACCGCCTGTAGTGTATCTCAGGATTGGATCAGCTCTGAGGTGGGCTAGAGAATCGGACAAGTTGAATGATCGGTTAGAATAAGCAGATCTTTAGGAGCAATTGATCAGCGTGATCTACTGGATCCGGATTGGAGTGGTGAGACCAAGATGGTCAGCAGACCCAGACGATTCCCCGCCAAAATATCGGTCAGGAGCCGATCTCCAATGATGGCGACTTCGCTGAGGGATAACTGCATCTGATCAACTGCATGGCGGAGGGCACGGCGGGAGGGCTTACCCGCTCCATGGATGTGGGGGAGTTGAGCACTATTGGCGATCTGGGAAATTCGGGTTTTGCTGAGATTGTTACTGACTAGCCAGATCTGGAAATGGGGCTGCAGGTGATCTAACCAGGTGCTGACGTCCGGGGATAGTACGGAATCAGAGAGCGGTACGAGTGTGTCATCTACATCTAAAATGATCCCTTTGATCCCATGCTGGTTCAGGGTATCGGCTGAAAGCTGCAGGATCGTTCCCGGCACCACAATGTCGGGCTCCAGCAACTTCAATAAGGGCTTCCTGGACATACGCTGCTTCATCCTTCTGATCTAGGAAGAGTGAGCTTGGACAAGCAATCTCCGGATCCGCTAACTGGCTTATATATCGAGCATTCCAGATCAATCAAATTGTGACATAGGTTGGTTTGTGCCTTGTCAATGTAGAGTCAAAGTATGATACGAGGATGCGATCAAGCCAATCAGGGGACAGTCGAGTGAGCTCAGAGGTAGGGTCTGCAGAGCGTGGGTCCGAGCGAATCATGGATCAGATCCCGGCACTCCTGGCCTACCTTGATCGGCAAGGACATTATCAATTTGCGAATACTCTCTGGCAAAGCTGGTTAGGGCTGGCTCCGGATCAGATCTTAGGACAGAGAATCGAGACGGTTTTGCCTGAGTCAGTGGTTAGGGTTCTCAAACCGCAGCTGGAGAGTGCCCTAACCGGACGCACGATCGAGTTTGAACTGTCCCATCCCCGTCAGGACGATATGGATCAGGTTTTACGAATTCGATTGATCCCTGATCGAAATGCTGTGGGGTTGGTGCAGGGATGTGTGCTGTTTGCGTTGGATGTGACTCAACATCGGCAGGTCGAAGCGGACTTGCGGCAAAATCAGGCTCGCTATGCTTTGGCGGTGCGAGCAGGGCGGGTGGGGGTATGGGATTGGGATCTGCAGACCAACGATCTCTATATGGATCCCAATCTCAAGCGGATGCTGGGGTTTAGTCCGGAGGCTATCTCTAATGATCTGGAGAGGTGGCTGCAATTGATCCATCCCGACGATCGAGCCTCATGGTTTGCAACTGTCCAACAGTATTTAGCAGGGGCGATTGAGTCGCTAGCCGTTGAACATCGGCTGATCTCAGCTCAAGGGGAAGCAATCTGGTGTTTGGCCCAGGGATCTGTAGTCCCGGATCGATATGGACATCCCCGCCATTTGATCGGCACCCATACCGATATCAGCGAACGCAAGCGAGCCACGCAACAACAGGATGAGTTCATCTCGATTGTCAGTCATGAACTGCGATCCCCCTTAACGTCCTTGCGAGGATCGCTGACCCTATTGCAGACGGGAGCTTTAGGGCAACTGGATCCGAAGGGGCAGGAGTTGTTAACCTTTGCGGTGGCCGATACGGAACGGCTGGTTCGGCTAGTGCAGAATATCTTAGATCTGGAGTGCTTGAAGCTAGGTCACCTACCTTTGGATCTCCAACCTGTGGCTGTGATGGATCTGTTTCAGCATGCAATCCAAACCTTGGCAACTTCAGCTGGAGCCGTAGGGGTTGAGTTGGTTCTAGAGCCGACTTCGATCACGGTGCTAGCCGATCACGATCGGATCATTGAGGTGCTTCTCAATTTGATCGACAACGCGATCAAGTATTCTCAACCAGGGGGGCAGGTGCGGCTTCGAGCTCGGCCCCAGTCCGATCAAGGGTTGATTGAGATTGAGGATCATGGGATCGGGATCCGAGAGGATCACCTAGCTTGGATTTTTGAGCCCTTTCACCAAGTCGATCGATCGGATGCGCGGCAGCGGGAAGGGACAGGCTTGGGACTAGCCATCTGTCGATTCCTGGTCACCCAACATGGCGGCACCCTTGGAGTTGCGAGTCAAGTTGGGATCGGCAGTCGATTTTACTTCACACTCCCCCTGGCTGGCTAAAACGGTATTTGGCTTCGATCGAGTGTCCCGTCCTGGTTGAACGATTGACTACTCCCCGGTCTGAAGACGCGGGGATTCCCCGGAGGGATTTCAGAACTTCCGGCAAGCCGGACTCATAGGCGAAGTCAAAGACGCCTCTATAGGTTGCCCGAAGGCTTCCTTTTACGTTTCTCGCTCAGTTCCTTTGATCTCTCGCCGATGAACCCACTTTGCTACCGACATTTTTGCGCCTACGTCGCCGTTACGCACGTCTGCCCTCACGGGATGTCAAGCCCCTTTCATTCGGGTCTTAGAGAAGGTAATACTATCTTACCATTGTGGACGGCGGCTAAAGCCGCACGAGTCACGTTTCCGCCCCGGATTGAAATTGCGGGGCTACCACGCTCCCGTCTTTTCCTGTGTCCCCTAATCATGCAACCTTCTGCGAGAGATCCGTTTCGCAATTCGGTTGATCGCCCTAAGCATCGTGCTGATTTTATACGTAGCTCGGCTGTGAGAGACGGCGTGGAGGCGAGCTTGTAAGAGATCTAGATCTTCGGGACTTTCATACTTGCCTTCCGTGATATCGAAAGCTGATGTTTTGAGATTCTGGAGTGGATGCACTAAAGCACTGGAAACCCCATAGATTAAGAGCAGAGATCCGACACAAGTGATCGAAAATGCGAGTAAAATTCGCCGCTGGATAGTTTGTTTCAGTTCAATTACATAATCCGCTTCGATATCGATGCCTAAGACAGCAACTACCTGATCTTGGGAATCCTTGAGTCCAAGATAGGATGTCATCCACTGGCCCCAGCGATTGGTGTGAAATCCAGGGCGTTCTACGATCGAGTCTTGCACAAGAGGTTTTAGCGCCCACTCACTACTAGATATGTTTTCTAGAAAGAATGCCGCTTTGGTGGAATTGTAGTTGGCCCATAAATCAACAAGGATCACTTTTTCGTTAGGAACTTCAGGATAAAGTCGCCGGGTGTCGGGTTGATTTCCAACAACATAGGAATAGGGCCAAGCTCTAGGCTCTAGGCTGTGAACCAATTCAAACCAAGCCATCTGTTCGAGATACCGTGGATCATTCGAAAAACCAGCTGGATTAGGCTGTCCTTCTCGGTAGAGATCCATCAACTGATCAACATCAATCCCGGCAGCAGCACCTTGGAGCGTGTCATGGAGATCTTGACGAATGTGCTGGATGGCTCGATCGGTGGTGAAGCGATAGAACCAGTAGAAGGATCCTGCTAGCATACTGCTGAAGATCACAGCTAACCCAACCCAAAGCTTGAGCTTAAGGCTGATCCCTTTTCGTTGTGGTGAGCAGACCTGAGTTGAGCCTAAACTCTGGGAGTGTTGAAGGTTGGGTATCTCTGTAGTCTTTCCTGGCTGTTTATTCAGGTTTGGCATGTTATCCACATGATCTCTTCATCTATGCTAAACCCCCAAACAGAGATCCCAAACAGAGATCCCAAACAGAGATCGTTCTCAAGAACTCAAGGACGTTGCCATTGAAACTTAACCGTTACTCGATCCCAATTCGACTCAGTTTTGATCACTTGGGCAATCGCTTCTTGACC
>CAZONZ010000356.1:0-4474 GCA_964581005.1 uncultured bacterium | reverse complement strand
CGTGATGATCGCTTGCTGGTGTTGTTGGAATATGCTCGTCTTCCCAGTCAGGTGGTCAACGATCTGTGTGACGCGATTCTGAAGCAGCTTCGCCAGGAGCCTGAGCTGAAGGGAGTTGTGGCTTCGGTCGTGATCATAGGCCGCCGCAGCGGCGAAAAACAACCGGAATGGCAGCGCGGCTTCCCCTTAAATGGATCTGCTACTCCCCCACCCTCTTCTCCAGCAACACTGGTTCCTTCAGGGGGATCAGTTGGATCTGGGGGCTCCGGCTCCGTACCTTCGTTAGATTCGTCGAGTTCATCCCATCCCTCCGGCCCTCAGCCTTCTGCTCAAGCCCTCGATCCTGCAGCTCCACCCAGACCCCCACGGTGGCTCGGACGCCTCTTAGTGGGCCGCTATCGTCTGATCCAAGTACTGGCTCAGGGAGGCTATGGTCGAACCTTTTTGGCCGAAGACACCTTACGCCCCGGCAGTCCGATCTGTGTGGTCAAGCAGCTTTCCCTTCCTCCCCATCAGAACCGAAATCTTGATCGGGCACGCGAGTTTTTCAAGCTAGAAGCAGAAACGCTGGAACAATTAGGCCGCCATAGCCAGATCCCTCAGCTGCTGGCCTATTTTGAAGAAGAAGGGCAGTTTTACTTAACCCAGGAACTGATCGAAGGTCATCCCCTCTCACGCGATCTTCAAAACGGGCCTTTGGACGAGGATCAAGTCGTTGCCCTCCTGTTGGATGTGCTACGGACCCTGGATTTTGTTCATCAATATCAAGTCATTCACCGCGATCTAAAACCGGATAACTTAATGCGGCGACATCGGGATAACTCCTGGGTGCTGATCGATTTTGGTGCTGTTAAACAGCTGCGTGAAGATACAACGCAGGACCAAGGCTATGTGATCGGCACATTGGGCTATATTCCCCCAGAACAATGGGCTAGAGATCCCCGCTACAACAGCGATATTTATGCACTGGGGATCGTGGCGGTGCAATGCCTCACAGGGTTGGCCCCCAGCGAGTTAGAGCGAGATTCTCCAACCAGTCCTCTGCGCTGGCGGGATCAAGCTCAGGTCAGTCAAGCCCTGGCCGATATTATCGATCGGATGATCCAACCCGATACCAACCAGCGGTATCAATCGGCTCCGGAAGTGTTGGCTGAGCTGGAACGATCCTGTGTGGATTCGGATGAGCTGCTTCCTCCCTGGCAAATCATCCTGCGACGGTTGAAGCAACCGGAGTTTCGGCGCAAACTTATCCTGGGATCCATTGGATCTGGAATAGCCATCTTTGGGATCAGTTTTGGGTGGTATCAGTTTCAGGCGTATGGGGCACGGCGGGATTTTTATCGGGGATTGCAATTGGTTCAGCTGATGGAGTGGCAGCAGGCCGCTGATCTTTACCAACGAGCCACCGGACGCGATCCCTTCTTGATCCCTGCTCGGTTAGGGTGGAACCAAGCCCAATCCAAAGTGGAAACGCTTCAGCAACAAGTTGAACAGAATCGATCCCAGCTGCGTGAAAATCGCAACTTACTTGAACCTAGAATTCAACTAGGTGTTTCACTGTACCAGTTGGGGGAGGGAGAATTAGCGGCTTCGGAGCTGGATGCTGCGATCTTGGTTGCCGGGGATCAAGCTGAACTGGACTATCACCTGGGCCGAGCCTATGCAGCTGAGGGGCAATGGCAAAACGCGATCAGGAGTTATTTGCGAGCCCTGGAACGACAGTCCACCTTTGCAGATGCTCGTGTTCACCTGGGTATTGCCCGGATCCAGGTTGAGGATTTGAGTGGAGCCATTGCCTCGCTCCAGATTGCGACGGAGCTACGGCAAAATGATCCAGAAGCTCGCTATTATCTAGGTCAAGCTTACGCCTTATCGGAGCGCTGGGATCAAGCCCTGGAAAGCTATCGACGGGCCTTGTTGCTCTACCCTCCCTATCGAAAGCAGCAAAACGATCTGGGCTATGCGCTCTACCAACCGGGGCAAATGGATCAAGTGCTGCGCTATTACCGCAATCGGTTTCGATCGGAGTCAACCAATGCCACAGCGGCCCACCAACTCGGTATTGCCTACAAGATCGCAGGTCAGGACCAACAAGCAGAAGAAGCCTTTCAACGAGCCTTATCGATCAACCCCAACCGCCTTGACACTAATGTAGCCCTTGGCCAACTCTATCAAGATCTGGGTCGGTGGACGGAAGCCCAACCCTTCTACGAGGCAGCTCTGCAACTGAATGCAGACTGGCCGGAAGCTCTAGCTGGCTTAGGGATGGTTTTGGCCGAACGAGCTGTTGCAGACACAGAGGCTGGATCTCCTGAAGCGGCTGAATTTTTGCAGCAAGCTCAAGCCCAGCTGCAGCGAGCTGTGCGGATAGAACCCGGAGACTCCCTCTATCACTACCACTTGGGCTTGATCCAGGCTCAACAGGGCAACCGATCTGAAGCCATTCGATCACTCCAACAAGCCGTGAACTTGAACCCCGATCACCCGGATATGCGACGCCATCTTGCCGATCAGTTGCTGCTACAGGGAGATATAGAGGCTGCCTTGCAGCAGGTTCAAGCAGGGTTAGAACGCGATCCGGGTCATTCTGGACTCTATCTCACCTGGGCAGGTTTACTCGCCGGTCGGGGAGATACGCAACAAGCCATTGCTCAACTACAAGCGGCAGCGATCTTGGGCAACCAGGAAGCAGATTCTGCCCCGACCCCGTCCAATCTTGATCAAGCGGTTGCTGATCAATCCCAAGCTGTTGTGGCTGAGCAGGTTTACGTAGCAGTCACAGCAAGTGAGCCAGGTCAAGCTCAATCGGAAGGGACGGCCTCAATCCCAGAGCAGCAGCGGCAAGAGATCCTGACCAGTACCAATCCTGCTGAAACCTTGATGGATGATGTGGTTGAGAGCTCTCCAACAGGTCGAACCGAGCTCCAGCGCCTTCGCAGTCAAGCCTCAGAGACCCTGCTTGCCCCCAAGGTCGATCAATGGGTTCAAAATCTGTTGTGGTCGATCGTGATCGCGGTCTGGTTGATCATTCTGCTGCTTCTAGGACTGGGAACCTACATCTGGCTCGATCAGAAAGGCTGGATCCCGAAGAAAACCCACAAGCAATGGTTAGCCGGACTAGCTCGTAAGCGCTATCAGAAAGGGTTGGCCTTGGTTGATCGGCGGCGCTGGGATGCTGCCATTCATGAGTTTCGGGCTGCGACTCGTCTTGATCCGTCTCTGGCTGGGGCCTACTTCCAGCTGGGTCAGCTCCTGGCTCAAAAGAGCGACTTTGAAGGTGCGATCAGTCAATACTGGGTGGTGGATGGGCTAGATGCTCAGTTTGAAGGGTTGCAGGAGGCTCTCACCAAAGCGTTGATCACCTACGGTAATGAGTTACTCCAGGCAGGGAAAGTTGATCAGGCAGTGCTGCAATATCGGCAGGCGTTACCGATGGCGGATCAGGGAGAACTCACTCGGACCGCTGAGCTGCACTATCGGCTGGGATTGGCGTTGTCGAAGCAAAAAGATATTCAGTCGGTCACCTGGGCTGTGCGGGAACTCCAGGTTGCTGTGCAGTTAAATCCGAATCATGCCCATGCCTATTACACCTTGGGTGTCGTTCTAGGCCGCAGTCAGGAGTACGATCAAGCTCTGGAAGCCTACGAATACGCCCTCCAGCTCGATGGGCAGATCGCTGATGCTCGCTATCAGATGGGATTGATCCTCTTATGGCGGGGCGACTTGCAATCTGCGACCCAACAATTCAGAAGTGTGATGGTGTTGGAGCCGAAGTTGGAGGTGCAGATCTCGCTAGGGTTGGCGCTGATTGAAGCCGGTGAGTTGCAGGCAGCTGAACAGGAGTTGCGTAAGGTTCTCAAGGCTGATCCCCTCTCCGCTCAAGCTTGTTTAGGGTTAGGCAAGATCCGGTTTGAGCAGGGGAACATGGAACAAGCCGAAGAGTTTTTCCATCAAGCGATCGATCACGATTCCAGTCAGGCTTCGGCCAAAGCTATGTTAGGGGTCATTGAGATTGCCCGCAAGCAGCAACGACTTCGAGGGGCAGCTCTAGCGAATCCACGTACTTGGGAAGTAGTATTGAACCAGTTTGAAGCCGCGATCCGAGATGACTTTCAAGTGCCGGAAGCTCACTATGGCTTAGGAGAAATTTCGCGGGTCCAAGGTCAGTATGCCTTTGCGATCAATAGTTACCGGAACGCCCTGCAATCGAATCACAGCTACACTGCCGCCGCCTTTCGCCTTGCTACGGTTTACGCCCAAGTTGGCAATCACCAAGCCGCTGCCGAATCCTTTGAACATACCTTAAGACTCAATCCTCGCTATCCGGGTGCAGCTGAGGGATTACGAGCGAGTTTGGCCCAGAGCCCACATTCCGCAGGTTAAGCCAAGTGCTAGATCACCATCTTGATTAGCTCTTGATCATCCTCTCCGGTGAGGGCACTCCGATCCCTTAGCATGGATGATCCGGATCCCT
>CAZONZ010000355.1:0-4475 GCA_964581005.1 uncultured bacterium | reverse complement strand
CCCTCCTCCTCCTTCCGTCCCTTCGATGCGTCTAGTCGGGATCGTGGGTGGCCCCGGCACACCTGAAGCGTTGATCGTGACAGGTGGAGGAGTGCAACAAGCTGCTGTGGGTCAAACGATCGGCAATGGCTGGGGAGTAGTAGCAATCGCCCCTTATGGAGTTCGGGTCAGTAATGGCCAGCAAACCTACACCTTGCAACTAGGCGTGGGACAAACTTATTAGGATACGATCGCGTGATCTGGATCAAGACCAAGAGGGATTTATGGCATCCTTGTGATCGATCCACACTGAGGTTGGTATGGGGTTGTTTGAGGATCTGACCCGATTTCTGGAAACCCGTCTGGAAGAGTTTCTCAAAGCTCACCCAGAATTAGAGTTACAGGCTTTAGACGAGCAGTTACGTCAACAAGAGCAAGATACCGTCCGCCTGATCACGGAGGGCAAAACCCAGGAACGTCAGTTACAGGCCAGTATTCTGAAGGTGGCGGAAGAGATCAAAATCTGGCATCTGCGAGTCGAAAAAGCTATGCGTGCCAACCGTCCTGATCTCGCTGAACGGGCTCGTGATCGCGAAGCAGCCCTCTTAAACCAGGGCAATCAACTCTGGGGTCAGATGAAAGGAGCCAAAGAGCGAATCCAGCAGATGGAAACCTTGCGGCAGCAAATCAAGCAACGCCGTCAGGAGATCAAAGCAAAACTTGATACCGTTCGGGCTCAGCAACAGGCCGCTGATACAGGTCAATGGAGTGGGTGGACGAAACCTTCCAGTAACTGGGATGATCTAGAACGGGAATTTCACGAACTCGAAGTTGAAGAAGAGATGCGTAACCTACGCCGGAAATCATGAAACTCGCTCACCGCCTTCAGTACTTGCAATCCAACCTGTTCCGAGACATGGATCAGGCCAAGCATGTAGCCCGACAGCTAGGTCACAATCTAATTGATCTTTCGGTCGGATCCTCAGATCTTTCACCTCCACCCGAAGCCCTAGCCACGATCGAGGCCGCACTTCAGGATCGAGTCACCCACGGATACGCTCTCTTCCACAGCACCCGTGAATTTCGAGAAGCCTGTGCGGTTTGGTATGAACAACGTTTTGGTGTGGCCGTCGATCCCGAAACGGAGCTGATGGTCTTGCTGGGATCCCAAGAAGGAACCGCCTATCTCCCCCTGGCGCTCCTGGATCCGGGTGAGGTTGCCTTGATCACCGATCCTTGCTATCCCTCTCACTTTGGTGGAGTCCATCTGGCGGGCGGAGTGATCGAACGATTGCCCTTGCGAGCCGAACACCAGTTTCTGCCTGTGTTGGATCAGATTTCCAGCGATCTCCGGGAGCGGGCTCGTCTGATGGTCCTGAGTTATCCCAACAACCCAACCACCGCCACAGCACCCTTGGAGTTCTGGCAGCAAGCCGTTCAATTTTGTCAGGATCACGATATTGTCTTGATCCATGATTTCCCTTACGCCAATTGGGTCTTTGAAGGCGATCCTGCGATCTCGATCTTTCAAGTGGATCCTAGTAAACGGGTTGGGATCGAACTCTTTAGTATGTCGAAAGCGTTTCATATGGGGGGATTTCGGGTTGGTTATGCGATCGGCCACCCAGACTTGATCCGGGCGTTAGAGCAGATCAAAACCGCAGTCAACTTTAATCAATACCTAGGGATCTTGCGAGGAGCGACCGCAGCCTTGAAAGCTTGGGATCCATTTGTGAAAGACTCACTGGAGATCTATCGGCAACGGCGGAATGTCTGTGTCAAAGCCCTGCACCAGATTGGATGGGAGGTGAACATTCCCAGTGCAACCATGTACATCTGGACTCCGATCCCATCTCAGTATCAAGGATCCTCCAGTCAGTTTTGCGTGGATCTGGTCAAGGCTACAGGGGTTGCCCTGGCTCCTGGCTCCGGGTTTGGCCCAGGGGGAGAAGACTATGTTCGCTTTGCGTTAGTGGTAGACAACGAATTATTGCAGAAAGCTGTGGATCGGATTGCCCAGTTCATCGCACGCTAAGCTTTTTGATCGTTTCTAATAACCGTTGCAGTTCCAATCACCTGCATCTCCCATCATTGAATCACTGAACCCACTTCACTCTTGGGTCATGCAGTCTCAGGGTAGAGAAATGTCAACAAAACTATCAGGCTTCCAGAGCATGAACTACACAATGGCTGACTCCGCTAGAATCATGAAGTTTGAGGATCCTTTTGTTCCTGAGGATCCAATGCTACAATGCTTGCTAAGCTCAATGATCAGGCATCTTCCATTATGGGTTCTGGTGATGATTCTCTCAAGCCTAGCGTAGCCGTAGCTACTGTCAATTTAGACTTTGGCAATCAAACTCGCTCCTTTCATCTGTTTGATACCTCTCTCTGTCGCAAAGTCTGCTATGAGGTAGTTTCTGGGCAAGTTTATCCCATCCTACCCTTTATTCGAGATGTTCATACGGTGGTTGATATTGGAGCTAACGTTGGAGCAGCTACAATCTACTTTGCTCAACACTATCCAAAAGCCAGAATTTTTGCATTTGAGCCAGCAACAACTACCTATGAACTTTTGGTGAAAAACACAAAGGATCTGAATTTAGTTTCTATATTCAATTTGGGCTTATATGATCAAGATATGGAAGCTCCTCTATTCATCGGTCAAGATGATTCTGTTACAAATTCTATTGCAGCTAGTTGTGAAAATACTGGTAACTACTGTCAGATTTCGTTACGAGATGCCAAGTCTGTGTTTCAGGAGCAAAAGATTGAGTCTATTGACATTCTAAAGCTAGACACTGAGGGTAGTGAGCTGCCCATTCTTCGCTCGATTTCAGATTGGATCCCAAAAATTGGGATACTCTACTTGGAGTTTCATGCAACTGAAGACCGCATAGAGATTGATCGCTTGCTTGCTCAAACCCACGTTTTATTTTGTGGTCGGATCCAATCTCCTCATCGCGGTGAGCTTTGTTATGTTCTGAACGATCAAATACCCGAAAATGTAGATAGTTGGAGGATTCGGCTATAGGGAGAAATGCAGATTAGGAAGCGATGACAGTCTGGTGCCGTTTCTCACATAGGATCCCTGATGGCTATTGACAAGAAGACATCGGTTTGGATATCGGTTCAAAACCACTCGTCCAAGCGTCCGATCTGATCTTGCATACCGTAGGTGAGTTCGCGGTACCAGTCCCGAAGCTGCATTTGATCAATGGACTGGCGTAAGATCTTACGGCAACGGATGATATGAGCTTTAGTGGTGTCGGAGATCCGTTCTTCATCGGCCCGTTGTTGGAGCAGCGCCAGTTCGGTTTGCAGATAGAGGATCAAATTTGCCACATCTTGGGGATGGGGATAGCGATCGTCAGGAGTGGGATGACGGCTGTCGATCATGAGCTGAATCACGAGAAGCATACCAGGCCACTCAATCATACTGGAGAATCGAGAGACTGCAGCGATCCATGTGATCTTGCGTCCCAGATCGATCAACACATCACTATCACCGCGCACCTCCCGACAATCAACCTAGACTGGATCCCGATCAGGCAAGGGCCGAAAGAGATCGAAAGCCCGGTGCAACCCGCTAGCAGATCCTGACTTACGCTCCAATCTTACGCTGATTAGCAGTGTGGTCCTTCTAAAGTGTCTACTCCTTACAGGCTAACCGTCAAGATCCGCTGATCTTAGGGATGAGATCTCGACAAGAGGAGTCCGATCAGCCGTTCACGATCTTGCTGGAGGACATTCGGTTCCTATCCAACAGCAACCATCAGACACCATTGAGGAGACTGAGATCCATTCGCTATAGAATTGGGAGTCTCTTATTATCCGTCACCTTGAGAGACAAAACGAAAAGATCTCTACTAGTGGATCAAGCAAAATTAAAAGCATGATGAGAAGTATTGTCATGCAAAGAGTCAGCGGCACTCAGCTCTAAGAGGAGTTGATCTTCAAGCACTATGCCGCAAGAGACCCACAAGCTATCATCTGTCAAGTGCTCATCAGATCTGTTATTGCTAAAGTCATCGAAAACCTCTTGCTCGATACCTGCGGGCCTAATGTTTCTTCTTCTGAATCTGATCTTCCAAAATGCCAGAGATATTGTCCAACTCACCCGCAGCAACTCGCTTGAGGTTGGGGTTAGCGTGGAAACGATCGATCAATATGTGGAATGCTTCAGTATTATCCCGATAGTTGAGGACATATTGATGCAATTCCGACACACTCATGGTCAAAAAATCCTGTTGATCAGACATAGTTCTACTCTCCGTTTGGATCGATTTCGATAATGACTTCCGCTCCTGCCAGGATCATAACGATCTTCGGTTACTCTAAAGCGGCTTGCGGTTACTCTAAAACGATCTTCGATCACTCTGAAGCGGCTTGCGATCACTCTAAAGCGGCTTGCGATCACTCTGAAGCAGTTTACGGTTACTCTGAAGCGGCTTTCGGTTACTCTCAAGAGGCTTACGTTTACTCTAAAGCCGATT
>CAZONZ010000354.1:2007-4479 GCA_964581005.1 uncultured bacterium | reverse complement strand
TAAAATAGCTTTAGCCTACCACTTTTCAGCCCCATCTTTTGATGCGATTACCCTGCCCTTTCTGCAAAAGTGGCAACGCAATTCGGCCTGTTCCAATTCCAAATTCAAGCGCACTCCCAGATCCAGCAAGTTCTGCGAGAAAATTAACAACAGGCTGAATGGTCTCAGGACGGAAGATCTCGATATCATCATCATAAGCTGCAGCCACTCGTTCGTCGAAATACTCACGACTAGGCATAGTTCAGATCCACCACCGATCACAATCTGAAGAGTACCATACGGAATGGCTTAGAACCTGGTTGAGATCTGTCAAGATCCACTCCAGGATTGCCATTCGGAAGATTACCCGTGGATCAATGAAACGGAGGCTGAAAACTGTGATTCAACAGATCTTGGCACTAGAGTAATCAGTTGAAGGGTTGCTGAGGCGGCTGGTGAGTTTTCAAGATCGTATTCAGGAATAGACCAAGGGTATGGTCAACTGGTCAACTCGTCGGTTCATGATACGATGCAATGTATGTTAAAAGGATGGATTTAGAGAAGAGTTTATGTCTAGCTGCAGATGAGGTCAGGGTCATGCTTGAATCGTTCAAGATCCTCCCTCAAGCTTCATCCATTCCAAAATCCATGTCGATCGAGGTCAACTCGGATCAGAGGTCAGGGTTTCGCCATGGCATAGACTCAAGACATAATGGGGGGCAATACCAGCGGACCCGTCAACGAGTCCCTTTGCGAACGCCTCAGCTTAACGAAAGGTAAACGATGGTGGAAGCCAGTCAGCCTAACCCGTCCGATCCAGTCGATCATCCTGTATTGTCACTGCGTCAGAGTGTCGCGTTCTATCTCAATGATGTGACCACTCCGATCGGTCGAGGCTTCTGTCTAACCATTGTACTCCTCGCCTTGATCTCCTCTGCAGCGTTCGTGGCTGAAACATTTCCAATTGAGCAGACCTGGCGATCTTATCTGAATATTTTGGATATTTCTGTTTTAAGTGTGTTTGTGGCGGAGTATGGTTTACGGTTGTGGTCTGCTGAGCGTAAACTCTCATTTTTGCTGAGCCCTAATGCCTTGATTGACCTGATCGTCATCTTGCCCTTTTTTCTTGGGATTGCCGATATCCGCTTTGTTCAAATCATCCGCTGGTTTCGGATTTTACATGTGGTCCGCTATCTGAAAGACACAAATCTATTTGGTCTGATCCATGGGAAAGACGGTTTAATCTTGATTCGGATCTTGTTTACCTTGTTCTCGATCATTTTTGTCTATTCTGGCTTGATCTATCAGGTGGAGCATCCGATCAATACTGATGAATTTAGAACGTTTCTGGATGCTTTCTATTTTTCTGTTGTCACCATGACTACGGTTGGGTTTGGTGATTTGATCCCAACCTCACACCTCGGAAGACTCTTAACGGTGTTCATGATCTTGACGGGGATTGGGTTGATTCCCTGGCAAGTGGGAGATCTCATCAAACAGTTGGTCAAAACAAGTAGTCAACGACTCCAACCGTGCCCTGCGTGTAACTGGCAATTCCACGATCCTGATGCACTCTACTGTAAAAAATGTGGGACTCTGCTAGAGGAAAGGCCGTCCGAGGGATCAGGGACATGATATTCTTCGCGTAGTCCCCTGCCTCCGTCATCGAAATCCGTCGAGCACAATCCGTCGATTGAAAGGGCGGCAGATTGGGGCTGTGGTCTATCAAGCTAGCTGAATCGTCTTGTCTCCAGAGGTAAGCGTTGTGATTGATCTCTCTCGTATCCCTGCTCAGCCCAAGCCTGGACTCCTAAATGTCCTGATCGAGATCCCTGGCGGCAGTAAGAATAAGTATGAGTTTGACAAGGATCTGGGAGCGATGGCCCTGGATCGGGTGCTGTATGCTTCGGTGCGCTATCCCTACGATTACGGGTTTATCCCCAATACGCTGGCAGGGGACGGCGATCCATTGGATGGGATAGTGATCATGGATGAGCCCACCTTTCCCGGTTGTGTGATTGCGGCCCGTCCGTTAGGGATGTTGGAAATGATCGATGGCGGCGATCCGGATGAAAAGTTACTCTGTGTGCCGGACAAAGATCCTCGTTACAAGCAGGTGGAGAAGCTGGAAGATCTTGCCCAACACCGTCTGGACGAGATCGCCGAGTTTTTTGCCACCTACAAGCGGTTGGAGAAGAAGGAAACGATTGTGCAAGGATGGCAAGGATTAGAGAAAACTCTCAAGGTGATTGAGGCCAGTCTCAAATCTAGCCAGTAAACTTCACTCTGGAGTCTGCATCCGACTCCTTTTGGATCCTCGCTGCCACTCTTGTCGTGTTCGAGTTGAAATCAATGCGGTGGGAGTGGCTTCATTGATGGGGCTCCTTAGATTGAGCCATGAGAGAGATCTTCCACCCTTGGCGTGCTGTTAGATTGATCCATGAGAGAGATCTTCCACCCTTGGCGTGCTGTTAGATTGAGCCATGAGAGAGA
>CAZONZ010000354.1:0-1907 GCA_964581005.1 uncultured bacterium | reverse complement strand
CTTGGCGTGCTGTTAGATTGAGCCATGAGAGAGATCTTCCACCCTTGGCGTGCTGTTAGATTGAGCCATGAGAGAGATCTTCCACCCTTGGCGTGCTGAATGACTAGGCAGAGGCAGTTTACTAGGATACAAAATCAATTGGGCTCATGCGGGTTAGATCATCCTGGTTGACTTGTCATGGTGATTAGAGAGGAGATCCTTTGTGACGCACCGTGTAACATTGATCCCTGGTGATGGGATTGGGCCAGAAGTTGCTCAAGCTATGCAAACTGTGATCGAGGCCACAGGCGTCTCGATGGAGTGGATTGTCATGCAAGCTGGAGCCCATGTGATCGAGCAATACGGTACTCCTTTACCTCCCCAGATTCTGGACTCGATCCGGGACACCAAGGTTGCTATTAAAGGACCGATCACCACTCCCGTTGGATCCGGCTTCCGCTCGGTGAATGTTACCCTCCGGAAAGAGCTGGATCTCTACGCCAATCTCCGCCCAGCCAAAACCTTGCCAGGGATCAAGAGTTTCTTTCAAAATATTGATCTGGTGATCGTGCGAGAGAACACAGAGGATCTCTATATTGGTATCGAGTTTGAACAAGGATCGGCAGAAGCAGATCAAGCCCGACAGTTTCTCCACCAGCTCTCTGGCAAATCGATCTCAACGGATTCGGCCATTGGGATCAAGCCGATCTCTGTTTCAGGTAGTCGTCGGATCGTGCAGTTTGCGTTTGAATACGCTCGTGCCAATGGCCGCCGCAGCGTTACAGCGGTTCATAAAGCCAA
The DNA here is from genome assembly GCA_964581005.1 of uncultured bacterium. Lineage (GTDB taxonomy): Bacteria > Cyanobacteriota > Cyanobacteriia > Thermostichales > Thermostichaceae > CAZONZ01. The sequence goes on along the minus strand of CAZONZ010000354.1, from coordinate 1,127 downwards.
TATCATGAAGTTTACCGATGGGTTGTTTCTGCATACGGCTCAGGAGGTGGCTCAATCCTATCCAGATCTTGAATTTGAAGATCGGATCGTGGACAACATGTGTATGCAGCTGATGCAGTGGCCAGAGTCTTACGATGTTTTGGTGATGCCGAATCTATACGGTGATATTCTCTCGGATCTATGTGCGGGAATGATCGGAGGGTTAGGAGTTGCTCCAGGTGCCAACATTGGTCAGGAGATCGCGGTGTTTGAAGCGATCCACGGATCCGCGCCTCAACTGGCGGGTCAGAATGTAGCGGATCCAGTGGCCTTGATCTTGACTGGGGTGATGATGTTGCGGCACTTAGGGGAACAAGCTGCTGCCGAGCGAGTTCAACAGGCCGTGGAACTGATCATGGCTGAAGGTCAACAGGTTACCTTTGATCTTGCGAAGGAAGGAGTAACTCCAGTGGGCACACAAGAGATGGCAGCTGCGATCGCCGCAAGAGTTCAGGAAATTCCATAGGGAAAGCAAAACAGATCGAACTGTTATCGGTCTAGAGCATAAGGGGAAAACCTTGCTGGGCTGAGCTATGGCTGAACGTGATCAGGGGCTCTACACGGATTGAATCAGGTAATCTTTGTCTGGCTTCTTCCAGTGCTTTTTCACTCGATTCAATTTGAACTCGTCTTACTAATCCTTGTCGCTTCACACAAAGACCCGGTATTCCATCTAGAAGAGCAGCAAAATCAAGAGGTTTGGCGTTACGCTCAACTGCCAATATGTAGGACTTCACCAAAATGACCTCCCTTAAATCTGTTGATTTCTCCCCAGATCAGAAATGAAAAAAGTATATCACAACCTTGTCAATCTTTTGTATTGAACAGATTTAAATCCTATAGATCAGTAACTTGTCTACAGAAAAGCTTGAGCATGCTGGCGGGCTAGGGCTTCATAGCGATGGGCATGAGCGATCAGATCCTCAGCTTCTGCTTCAGAGACTTCCCGGATCACTTTCCCAGGTACACCCATCACCAAGGAGCGAGGTGGGATCGGTTTTGTCACCACAGCTCCAGCCCCGATCATGCTGCCTGATCCAACCGTAGCTCCATTCAAAATGATCGCACCGATCCCAATCAAACTGCCC
>CAZONZ010000353.1:0-4494 GCA_964581005.1 uncultured bacterium | reverse complement strand
CAGCGGTAACGGTTGCACAGGAAGCACGGATCCCCAAATAGCCTCTTCAATCCCAACAACAGGATCCGATCTGATGGGCGGGGATCTACTGGATCCGTTGAGAAACTGAGTTACGGATCCGGATCCGATGGGTAAGGTGGATGTCTCTTGGGAGGGATCCGGGGGATCCGGAAGAACTGTGACTGAGGTATTGCTGTCGCAGCTATCAAAAACAGATTCCTGATCCATACGCTAGGGAACGACATCAAAGTTTACACTCAATCCACAACCTAACTTAGCTAGACTTTCCGTATGATGGGGTTTTAAGACCCAGAGTGGGTTGTCACCTCCGTAAATAGTAGTCTGAAATCTAAGTACATTTTGGCATCCCTCTGGCAACTTTTTGGGCAGGTGGCTAGATACAAATGAGTCAACATGTTCATACAAACTTGATGTGGAGGGCAATTGCGATACCCAGTATAAATCAGCCATTTCTTTTGTCTCCAATCTTGTTAAAAAAATTGACCAATCTTGAGGATGCCTTAAGCTAAAGAACTCTAATCCAAACTCTGATCTAGGTAATTCTTTCTCGTTAACAAGATAAAACATATGAAAATCAAAACCAAAACCAGTTTTGATATCAGAAATAACTTCTACACACTTTTTATCCAAAAACAAATTAGGAATATCTTTTCCATGATAAGATATTCCGATATTTAAGTCTCTCTGACAAGGAAATTTTCTCAGCTTTTCAGAAGCCGGATGTATTTTTTCGAGAAACCAAATAATGTCTTGACTGAAGCTTTGTTTGTTTAATGGAATACTAAACTTCCAGCTATTGAAAGAAAAAACCCTATTTTTTGAGGGTCGTAGTTGGTCTCCTTTCTTATGTGTTCTTGTTGGCTCTATCTGAAGAAGTCTAGTAACATCTTCCGGGTTACAGTCAAACTCAGTTATGCGAAAAGAAATCACATACTGATTGTCTTCTATTGTTGATAGTCGCGCCACCATTCTAGTACCTCCTCCCATGTTTCCTCAGTCTCAATTGCACAATCTGAACTTTCTCCTTTCCTTAAAATATATATTCGTTTTTGGGGATTATTTGCATCATAATAAATATCAAATTCGCTAGCATTACTAGTGGCATAAAAATCTTTGTAATCCTCAACCGCACTATCAGAATCTAAGCCATATTCCCCATTAATTAGCCACTCCTTGAAGATTGTGATATTGTGACCACTAAGCCTTCTTAAGTTGAGGCTATTTGCCTGTAATATTGTGCGTTCTTGAGCTGATGCGGAAACAGGAACGTGACATTGAGGTTCCTCCACGGATCCATCTCTGAGAGTCAGATCCACTCCGGCTAAAAACGTCAGCTCCGGATCCCCGCTTGCCTTTGCCTGGATCGTAATCTCCTCATTCCCTGCATAAGTCCCCCCCGACTGCGGCTGACTCACCTCCACAACTACATCGTCAGGCAACAGCTCTAGCTCCGCTCTTACATACAGATTCGTTCCGATCTTCGGCAGGGTGAACAATGGTAGTGGCTTTACTGGCGGGATCGATCCCCAGAGCTTCACTTCCACCTCTGGATTGACTCCCACTTGTACAAACCCGTCTAGATCGAGATCCCCTTCCAAAATGGGGCTGAAACTCCCTGGTGCAAAATCATGGCTGAAATCCCATTCCCCACTCTCTCCCACATCGTGATAGCTAATCTCTGCGATCAATTTCCCACCGCTGTATTCCATCCCCAACTTGCTATGGGCACTCAGAGCTACTCCCGATTCCACCCGCACATGCCCCAGTAGATCCAGACTCATCCAGACAAATACTGGACCTAACTGACCAATCAAAAACGGTGGGGATCCTAACAACTTCTTGGGTTCTTCAGGGATCCGTTTGATGATTCCCCACTCATACAGCCCATTCATTTCCAGATAGGCACTAGCCGCTAAATCCTCAAACCCAGCTGCCATCTGGAACCTTTCGATTCCTGAGAAGAGCTTCCCCTCTTCACTAAAGACGATCTCAGGCAATCCATACACCAGACACAGACTCGCTTCAGCCACAGCCTGTACGTCTAAGCTGGTGGTCACCTGCGCTTCCACCTGTCGAAAGAAGTTCGGCCAGGGATTCGGGATCTCAATCCCTAGTGTGGTGGACGGCGATTCCACCACAGGCAGATTAATTCCACCTTGCACCGGATGGCGGCACTCGTCTGCCAAGCGCACCCCACCTCCCCTAGGCTCCAGCAAGATCACATTGCCCTCTGGATCCACCCTGGCCTCCTGCCACTCCCGAATCACCCCATAGCGAATCACATCTTTCGGCATCGCCAGCTCAATCTGTAGCTCCAGCAAGTCGCTTCGATCCTCCAGGGCTATTACCCGCGACGGCTGCACTCGAAACGCTGCCCCCACCAATACATCCCCAACCTGAATGGTCGGTAACCCCTCAACCTTTGTCAGAGTCATCGACCCGGCTTCATAATCCAAGCTTTGGATCGCATCCTTCGCTTCATCCGGCAAAACTTTGACTCCGGCAGCGAGAATGGCGTTTTCCCTGCTGATCGTGAAGCTGATCCGCGCTTCGGAGGCTTGAGCCTCTGCCCCAAAGTTGAATAAATGTGTGGGTTCCGGGCTAGCGGGAGAAAGCCGAGCTGTCACAGTTTCCATCCGGACTTCTTGGGCCTGATAGAGCAGACGTGGCCCAGTTCCCAGCAATTGTCCCTGACTGTCAAACCACTGAATTTGATCAGAAATATTCTGCCCCTGCTCATCTCCAGCTAAGGCTTCGAGAGTGAGCGTCTCTCCAATGGTTAAAGGAGTTCCATCAAGCTGCTCAGCATCTCGGATCACCACAGCACTTTGAGGGATTTCCACCGGATCCCCCCCAGGCCAAGCACACCCCTCCCCAAGGGTCATCGGGATCTGTAACTCCTGGCTCAGATATTCTTCCACCTCAGCCCAAGTACCCATTCCTGCCGTCATCCCATAGAGGATCGCTGCATCCGTTACCGTTCCAGCGTCCCCATCACAGTCAAAGTCTGATATAGCCAAGAGATCTGTATCCCGACCGAGAACCTGACCCAGAGTGACAGGGGGATCGACTCGCAAAATCTCATTCACAAACCGGACAATCGTTTCCGGATCCTGGATCCCTTGAGCCAAAGCAAACGCAATCGCAGCATCCTGAGGTGAAATAGAGGGATCACTGCCGTCGTCATAAAACTGAGACTGAGTTAGAGGTGTCTGTGGATCATGAACGTCCCCGGAGCCAGGATCGAGATCTTGGGCTGGAGCCGCTCCAATCCCAGTGATCGAGAGGACAACCCCTAACAAACAGAGTTGGGGCCACTGGATCGAGAGAGTGCGGAACCAAGAGGTTGGCAGCATTGGAGATCCTGGAAGCATGAGAAGGTGAAACTCCCTCCGATCGATCCCTAAGGGAAAGCAGGAGAGACTAGCATCTGGGGGATCGCACTCCTACATAGGCAAGCGTTAGAGGCTAGGAGCACAAGCTTTGACTACGAGAAATCTACCAGGATCCAGAGGTCATGATCAGGATCTTTCTGATTACTTAACAAGTATCTTACGTGTTATCCGCAATACATTGAGGATCTGGAGTGGGAAAGATGACTAAGATCACAAAGAAGCCCAGATTTCTGGAGAAGAGGCAACAGTGTGAAGGTTAGTGTCATCCAGGATCAGCTCTCCGTTTTCGTCCTCTATCCGGACCCGGATCTCTAGCTCTTCGGGTTGACTCTCATTGGTGGTGGTAGGGAGGTTGACTTCTTCAATCGAGAGGAGATGGCATCCTGGATCAATTACGAAGCCAACGTTGCTGGTCGTCCAGGGAACGAGAAGATCAGCATCCAAGGGGGCATAGGCTGTTGCGGAAAGGGTATAGGATCCAGCGTGGGGAATCGCACAGCTGGGGAGTTGAGCCTGATTTCCGGATCGGCTTTGGGCGACGGTATCAGGGGTCATGGAGCCTTCCCAGATCACAATGAAGTCGTCGTAGGGGATAACGTCGATCGGAATTGACAGGATCGTGGTTTTGTCGATCAGAGGAAAGGATACGGGTTCAAACGGGATCTCGAAGGTAACCAGACTGACGGAATCTGGATCTGGGGTTTCTTGAGAGGTCTGTTGATTTTGGCTGGGTTGAGTGGGTTGCAGGCTGACAGGACCACTGCTACTGCCACAGCTGACTGTCAGTGGGACAAGTAGAGCTAAGCTCAGCAAGATGGATCGGTATAACGGGAGTTGGGGATCTGGGAAAGGCCAGTTGAGACATAGGATCATGATGTGTTCACCTCAAAAAAGAACATGTTAGATCAGGGCTTGTTAAGACTGGTTGAACTAGTGATGCAGTCAAACAGTTTGAATCTTCTTTGATTTACTCATGGAGAGTCTGCCTTCTTTCTATTAGAAATATATAGCTATCTACAACTGAGCTCAATCATCAACTGCTAGAAATTGAGCAATCAAATAATTACTCCTTTATTCT